>WRNF01000127.1 GCA_009776715.1 Treponema sp.
CAGCACATAACAAACGGTATACGCTCCGCCGCCCATTCGGGCGGCTCCGGGTTTCCGTTCGCCTAGGTCATTCCGCTTCGCTCCATTCCCACGGCTTACTCCAACCACATTTTGCCAGCCCTGGTCTTTGCTACGCAAAGCCCTTATTCGGGCTGGCAAAACGTCGTATACCTAGAACGTTAAGCGAAATGCCAAAATTATTGAATAATATATATTGACTAAATATATAAATATTGTATAATTTTATTAAATTGGGAATCTTATTCTCATAATAATATTGGAGGATTTTATGTTTATGTCAAAAAAAATTACCCTTTTTCTTATTTTAGTTTTTGCTTTATTTTTAATTACTTGTGCTGGAAGTACTCAATCATTTAAGTCGAAGCTAGCAGAAGGGGCAAATGATCCAGAAATAAGTCGCTGGACTAGAGGTGAAGTATCTTATGCTGGGTCAACNCAATCTTTACAAACATTTAAGACAAGGCTCGCTGAAGCAGCAAATGATCCTGAAATAAGCCGTTGGACTGGAGGTGAAGTATCTTATGCTGGGTCAACGCAATCTTTACAAACATTTAAGACAAGGCTCGCTGAAGCAGCAAATGATCCTGAAATAAGTCGTTGGACTCAAGGAGAAGTTTCTTATGCTGCATCTAATCATTCACTTTAATTAATAAAAATAATTAATTGAAATGGGGCACTTCGCTTAACAGGATTGTATATGTACGCCCGCTTGAGGCGGGCTAGGCTACACAAAACACCAGTCGGGCTTTCAGCCCTTTATGGTATTTTGTTCCGCCACATTCCAGCCTACCGCAAACCTACGGTTTGCCTTATAAGGTGGGCTGGAACGTCATATACAACCGGAACGATGTGCGACATTTAAACGTCGCACATCTCCAATTATCTGCCATTAAAACGGCAGATACCAGAACGTTAAGTGCCATTTATCCTAAATTTGGTTGAAAATTATTGATTTAAAATTATTAAATTAATAATGTGAATTATCACATTATGATGTATTTATGCTATGTGCCTACGGCACAGTTGACATAATTATTGTGTAAATTATGGAATGTATATTCCATAAAAATATAAGCATAAGGAGTTTTGTATGTTAAGGAAAAGGTTTTTTGGAACAATTGCTTTAATTGTTGGGCTTATTTTGGTTTTTTATTTTGCTGCTTGTGACGATAACAACGGTGACAACGGCGACAAAAACGGTAATGGGAGCGGAGTCATAGATGACGACCTAGTTCTTCCTGCCGGCTATGCGTGGATTATAGGTACTTCACCCAATCGTTCAGGATTAATTTTCAATGTGGACGGTACTTTTTTAAATGTTGTTGAAACTCCCCCTACCTTTCAAACCTAAATTCCCGCCCATAAATTTAACCTACACAAGGACGGGGGATACCGAAGGCAATGAATATGTCACGCTGTTCTTTGGTTAACGGCCGGAGGATATCCCGTCCGTTAACTGTTACTTTTTTCAGCTTTGCCAAAGTTATGAACATCTTTTCCATCGTCATCTTCCGGTACAAGCCTTTCTCTTTCATTACTTTGTGTATAGAGGAAACAAGCGTTAATGCTACAAACGCGGCAAACATTTTATTTCTCATCCGCGTTTCTGAATGAATGCGGAGCCGCTTAAGCCCCAATTGTTGCTTGTACTTCATAAACGCTTTTTCAACTACGTCTTTCTTCCGGTAGATGTCATACGCCTGCTGCGCCGTCATTTTTCCGTTCCCCAGCAAAACAAACCACCCTGCCGTCTCCAGTTTGCGCTCCAGCACATCCTCTCTGACAGTTGCTTTTTTCTTCCTGTCTTTGCCTGCGCGCACCTCCAAATATTTTTCTATATCCTTGCGGTGCGCAACCGTATCTTTCCCGGCTTCCGCCAGTTCCTTAAGCCATGCCACATAACCGTACCAGTGATTGCGATCGTCTAACGACCGTTCGGGATTAAACAGAACATGCGCGTTCAACGGTGTTCCCGCGAAATCAATTTCCCTGATTACCCCCCGAGCCGGAGAGCCGGACGTCTGTATCAGATTAGCTATCCGGTCTATGCTGTCCCGCTCCTCTCTGATGAGTTCCACCGTCCATTTATTCGCAAACGGCACCGCCAGCAAAAACTCGCTGCCTTTATGCTTTTCTATCATCATTTCAACGTTTTTTACGCTGTAAAACCCCTTATCCGCCACTAAAACCAATTTTTTGCCCCCGCTGACAGCTTCTACTTCCGCTAACGTCGCCTTGAGCGTAGCCTGATCCCCGATGCTTCCAGAATACACCGTCTGGTATATCGGCAGCTGCGTCCGCTCCCCGAACAGCAGGCAGAAGTTGATATGATCCAGATCCTCGCCGTCACGGTTGTACCCCCGTTCGCACTCGGGTATCAGGCGCGAATATGACGATACTGAGGTAATGTCAACGGCCATATATTCATCGCTGATATTCCGGGCGCACCACGCCTTGAAAAAACCGTTCCGTTCCTCCTGCCCGAAAGCGCCTAACAGTTCGCTTAGCCTTTGCGAACTCATCTTTCCTGCAGCGCAGCTTTCATGTTCCCCTATCCAATCTTCCATATACATCAGCGGCTTGTCGCTGGCAATAAGGTACGCGCAGAGTGTAAATATTTCTTCCCAATACGCAGGGAAGGTTTGCTCCAGTATTTCAATAAGTTTTATTTTCTCGGCGGCCTTCTTTAGAAAATAAAACAGGCCGTAGGTTTTGAGGCTGTCCAGCGCTTTGCTGACATGCTCTTCCAGCCCTTCAGCTAACGGCAGTTCCACCGGGGTGCCCGCTTCGCGCATGCGGTCAATATACTCCGGCGTGTACCGGGCGCTGCCGGTGTTTCTGTCAATTTTGCCGATTTTTATTTTACGGTTTCTTGGCCTTCCCTTATCGTCTCTGAAAGAATGAGATTCATACAGATACGTATTATTGCCGACTGTTTGTTTGGTGATAGATGCCATAAGTACCCCTCCAAGTAGGTTATATAATATTATCCTACATAGTAAATTATGTCAACAGGGAAAATTGAGAAAAGCCTGAAAAAGTAAAAAAATATGGAAAAAAGAGGCATAAATTCAGTTTATTTAGCTGTTTTTGCTGTTTTTTTACGGTCTGCAAGCTGTAGGTTAATTTTGGGGGCGGGAATTTAGGTTCATGTGTGTGTGCAGATTCCGTGCCAAGTGAAGCGGTTTTAAAGAAAAATCGAGTAAATTTTTAACTATTTTTTCAAGGCAGCAATGTAAGCCGCCAAAAGCACATAATTTCTGCATACTATAATAATGTACCGTTTTTTTTGAAACAAGTCAAGCAGGAAAAGGAAAAAAAACGAGAAAGTGCAGAAAAACGGTGCCTGGCACGTGCCCGGCACCATATTTGGCTGCTGGCGTAAACTCGGCAACAAAGTTGCTGCGGCCTGTTAGGCGAAGTGAGGCATTTTACAACCTTAATAATATTTCCTCATCCATTTTTATTTTTTTATTTTTGGGATATGTTCTTATTTCCAATCCCATATCTAAACCGTGCAGATAATCAATTAAGGTTGATATTTTTATATCATTCTTTCGTTCAAGTCTAGGAGCCTGTCGGACTTGTAGATTTTAGTGGTAAAAAACCACTAAAATCATCGATTTTGGGGTTCCTTACGGAGTTTGCAGAGTAAAAAATGCTCAAAAACGTTGTTTTTTCGCATTTTTTTCATTGGAAAGGGCAAAGCCCGACAAACTCCTAGAGACAGATGTTTGACTGAAATTTTTAATTTCATCCTGTTTTAATCCACGCTTTTCTCTTAACATACCCAGCTTTATTGCGAATATTTCCTGTTCTGCTTTTTTACGGGAACGTTCAACGGATTCAGGAGACATCATTGATTCCATTGCTTCAATTGCATTCCTTAATTTCTTAGCCATAAAGCCTAACTCCTTCTACCATTTATGATCTTTATAAAGTTCAATTATTTCCAAGGCTTCTTTGATTAAATCTTTATAAAATAATTTTTCATCTTTTCCTTTTTTATCTCCTCCAGTCAATAATATACTAATTAACATAATTAACAAAGGCCACGGATTTTCACGGATTAACACGGATTATTTTTAAAATTTTAATTCTTAACCGTGCTAATCCGTGTTCCCTGCCATCCAAAGTAAGCGCAAGAGTATATGGTGCCAGGCACCATATCTGGCTATATGTATTCCAAATACCTTTACTATTCAGAACTGGAAGGCAATAACCCTTTACTTCCTAAAATACTTAGAGGAACAGCAACAGCCGCTACACCAAATAGAATCCCAACGATTAACCACGCTTTTCTCTTTTTATTATCTTTTTCTATAGATTTAAAGTTATCAAATTTTCTCCATTTGGTGTTTGCTGTACCATTTCTTCCATAAATTCCTGCCTGCTTACCTGATTCTTTATAGAACTCCTCAAAGCCTACCCCGATTGCATTTTTCCCAAGACTGACATTTGCACCAATCATAACCTCGGTAACCTGCCAATGATCAATTGTTTCCCATTTATTGTGTACACTGTCGTATAATTTTGATTTCCAAGGGCTGTAAAATGCTCCCGCCCCTATGGAAGTAACACTGTTCGGGAGAGTAACACGCCCAATCCCATAAACATAGGTATTTGAAGAACCATCAGAGGAATATTTAGTTTCCATCCAGCAGTTTTCAGCAAAGGCCCTGTCCCCAATGCGGGTAATGCCTTCAGGAATAGTTAAACTGCTCAGCTTTTTAGCACGGAACGCTTCATTGCCAATGGCGGTAACCGGCCTGCTCCAATGCACGGCCGGAATAACAAGGCTGCTGTGTTTTTTTATTTCGTCGGATGGAAGCGACTGGCTAAATCCCAGCACAACGCCTTTATCTATTTCTAAAAAATAATTGTTGTTGGAAAATACCCTGTTCCCTATTACACAGTCTCTATTGGGAATGGTTGCATCGCTTAGCCGGTTGCCGCTAAAAGCCTCATCTCCTATAAAAATAACACTATCGGGAATAGTTACACTGCTTATGCCGCGGCGTTGAAATCCCTCTTTCGCAATACTGGAAACACGTTCGCCCCATAGTTCAGCCGGTATGGCAAGAGTGCCTAACTCACGGCTGTTTGAGGCGGACCGTATGGCGCCGTTATAAATCGCGAAGTTTTTGCCTGCCTGCATTTGGCCGGCGCTAATGGGCTGTATCTGCGAAATACCCGCATCTTCAGGCGGCTTGCCGTTTATCGATGCTATGCGTATGTTTAAATTGTCGGTGATGGCATGGGCGCTGACGCCGGTAAAACGAACAGCGGAAAATGCAGTCCCCGGCCCTTCAAGGCTGGTGCCGGAAAACCGGTAGCGGGAATCCATTTCCACCGTCTGCCGGCCTATTACCTGGCTTCTGTCATTGAGTACCTCAAAGGCTATGGAAATTGTGCCGCCCCAACTGCTGCTAAAGGGATTGTTGCCGCTTACCCCCTGCCTCGGCCAGCCGTCAAGCTCCCATTGCCGTGTTCGTCCAGTGGTCTGCAAACCGTCATAGACCGCCTGCACTGTCCGCTGCACCGATACCGGAAAGACCGCAAAGGTATGCAGGGCCGCCTCAATGTCCAGTTCCGTTGTTTCCCTGGCATAATCACGGGCAGATTCCCGCTCCTGAATATTGGTGGTGTACCGGATAGTCCGCTGCGGGCTGGTGTTCCGCAGCATATTGTTCATTAAAGTTTCGGTTTCAGTAAGTTTGGCCACCCAATCGCTGCGCCAGGCAATGTCATTGCGGACATTCGCGCCGATGTTCCCGGTGGATATATTGGCGGACAATACATTGGTACGGCTGCTCAATTCCGGCAATGAAGCGTCAAAAGCTGCTGCCTGGAAAAAATAGGTAAGCCCCCGCACAGCATTCGCTGTGAACCAACCATGAGGTAACTTTTAAAGCTATAAAAAGGCCACGGATTAGCACAGATTTACACAGATTTACACAGAGGAATATAGATTTCTAGGACTGAAACCAAGAATAATCATCGGGTTTACACAGAATTTAAAAATAA
>WRNF01000128.1 GCA_009776715.1 Treponema sp.
CAATTCGGATGCAAAGGCTGTTCGGGCGCTTTCAAATATTCTGCATATTCAGGACTTTCCGTATCGGCCACGTCCATGTTTGGCAAATAATAAAATACTTTATTGTCAAGGTTTGCACAGGCTAAACAAGTCAATGTATCTAATGCTGCCACCCATTGATACCCCTCATATTAATCTTGATTAAGTTTATATATGTCGTTGTGCAGAACAGAATCGGCATGGTGGACAATGTCCGTCACATTTCTGTCAACGCTGTTTAACAGCCCCGCCATTAAACCAGGATAAATTATTTCAGCCATTTACTTTCCTTCCAAGAATTAACAACACCGCTTCATTTAACGGTTGTTTGGTTTTGTAAGCAATTGACAACTGGGCATTCCACAATTGAAATATTTGATTGAAAATTCTTTGCGTAAATGCTTTTATATTTTCAGCATCGCTAAACGCTTCAAAAAATATGTTATTAACAATTTTATCATTGTCTTTCTTTTCCAGTTTAACCGGAGAATTCGCATACAGCCATTTGCTTTGTTCTTTTACAAAACCTTTTAATTCTTTCTGAAAATGACTGTACAACCGATTTCTATACTCCATGCACATTTCCCTGACATGTTTTTTACTGTCCGCATGCTGTTTCTTTGTTTCAATAATTTCTTTTGTAATCTGATAGATTTTAACAGTAATTACGCACAAAACCGTCCTGCTGGGCGGCTTTGTTTTTCATTCATTCACATCAAATTCATTAAAATTAATAATATTTCTATATACCAATTCAGGATAAGCGCTAATTAATTCTTTTTTCCCTGTGGTTTTATTCTGTATAAATAATTTTATTTTTAATGGGTTTTCTGGCTGATCTAAACTGATATAATAATTAATCCCATTTTCGATATTATATTTAAAGAAATATTCACCGCCGTTATATGTTGCATTTCCTCTTGTTGCATTAACTAAGCTAATTGCTATTTCCTGCATGCCGCTTGGTATTTGAAACCTGCTTTGGTATAAGGAATAAATAGCTTTGCTTCCAATTTACTTTATTATCGCTGATAAGTATAATTTTAATTTCATGTGATGGTATTATAAATGCGGATTCATTTTCAGGTATATTTTCATCATATACCGTATTATATTTATGTTGCGTAACACATGACGCAAAAAACAAATAAATTGCAACAATCATTATTGTATTAATTTTCATAAATCACTCCTAAAACTCAGTCTATAACAATAAATCGAACCAACAATGGTTCATAACCTTTTTCCATTACTCTTTCTCCAAACCAAATAATAAAATCCTTATTATCATCGAATTTCATATTAAATCTTTGTAAACTGGCCCCTTCCGTCCATTCAAAAAGATAACGCAAATTTGGATACATGGATGCAATTTCCCATGTTCCATTAAAAATGATTCCATGCTTAAAATAATAAAATGTTCCATCGTTATTAAGCTGCAATTGCCGGATTTTATCCACTCTAAAAGCGTTACCAGGTTCACGGTATACTTCAAAACCAAAAAATAATTTCCCAATAACGTCATCATGGGTTAATGTTGTTTTTTTGCCAGTTTCTTGTGCATTGATGCTTTCAATCGAAAAAAATGAAAGTACGATCACTATTACATAACACAAAAAACCAGCAGCCTTACTGGATTTCATTGTATCCTCCATAAAATTAGTTACTAAAAAGATACAAAAAAATTCCCAAAATTCAAGAAAAATCGTACAAAAAAAACGGAATCATTGTGTAATAAATATAAATTATTTTCTATCCCCCCCTATCCAGCGAATGCAGGCTTACAGCAATTGCATAAAATGAATTCCCAATATTGGCGGCCAGAGGAGCAGCCGTAAGGCTATAGGTGAAAAAGTCAGCAAGTGCGACAGACTCCCAGGAGTTTGTCGGACTTTGCCCTTTCTGATGAAAAAAATGCGAAAAAACACCGTTTTTGAGCATTTTTAACTCTGCAAACTCCGTAAGGAGTCCCAAAATCGAAGAATTTTGCGATTTTAATCGCAAAATTCAATAAGTTCGATACCTGAAGTCTAATAAGAATTTTAACTATTGACAAATAGTATATATTATGGTAATTTTAGCATTAATAATCATACTATAAGTGTGGTTTTGCATATACGAAATGCAAATTTTAATGATTACTAAGGAGTATTTTATGAAAAACAAAACAAATAAAATGGGGTTTTTAGGAATTGCCGTTATTACGGCAGCCGCTCTCGCATTTACGGCTTGTGCAGAAAAACCGCCCGAACCGTTTACCGACTTGAATGCCATAACAACCTATCTGGCAGATGCAAAAGGCGGCACACTGGATAAACCCTTATTCATGATTATCAATATCCCTCTGGGCGATATGACAAATGCGGGCAGCGGCTGGCAGCGCCTGCTTATGATTATAGAAAATGCCGGAAAAAATGTATCGCTTGACCTTTCCGGCTCTCAGATGGTGGGCACTGAATTTAATCCTGTTTCCAATGTAAGCAGCGGGAAATTTTTTATCGTATCATTAGTATTGCCCGATGCTGCGAAAAGCATTATAGGGAACAGGGATTCTTCCAGCTTTGTGCATTTCTACAACCTTAAAACCGCCGCCGGAAAAGAAATTACCAGTATAAGCAGGAATGCCTTCAAAGACTGCAGCAGTTTAACCGTTGCAGATTTCCCTTTAATCGCCAACATCGCTGAAGGCGCTTTCAGCGGCTGTACCAGCCTGGAAAGCGTGAGTTTTCCTTTGGTTACCAGCATCGGCAATGAAGCTTTCTATAATTGCAGCAGCCTGACCGGCATAAACATTCCCTTGGCAAGCAGTATCGGCGAGAGTGCTTTTGACGATTGTACAAGTATGGTCAGTGCAAGTTTTCCCGCGTCGGCCTCCATTGTTTATAATCCCTTCCGAGGCTGCAGCAGCCTGACCAGTTTTACATTAAGCGGAGTTGGTGATTTGGGCGTTATTGAAGGCGGAAAAGCTCTGGTACGTAACGAAACAGACCTCATTGCCTACCCTTCCGCATCCGGCAGCATCGTAATGGAAAATATTACCAGCCTTGGCAGAAGCGCCTTTAATGGAAATGCCAGCCTAAGCAGCGTGGATTTCCCCTCGGTAACCGATATCGGCATAAGGGCATTCCGCGGCTGTACCAGTCTGATCGGCGCAAATTTCCCTGCGGTAACCAGCATCGGCTTGGGCGCCTTTGAAAGCACCGGCACTACGGCGTTTACTATAACTCTGGGGAATACTGCTCCTACAGTAGGCGGCAGTATATTCGCCGGAGTTACCGGGGAAAAACCGGTTACCGTAAGGGCCCCTTTCGGCGCAACAGGTTACGGCCAAAGCCCCTCCAGCAACTGGGGCAACAGGTTCAGGGACTGGAATACGAATATAGAACTTACTATTGAGTTTATGGCCGAAGAAGCACAAACAGACGAATCTGCACAATAAGCTTAAACCAAAATTTTTAAAAATGTTTTACTTTGATTTTGTATGGAGGAAAATTAAGATGAAAAAACGGGCAGTCGTTTTTATATTAATATTACTTTTACCCTTTGTTTTGTTCGCGCAGGAAACGGCAGGCGAGGAAGATTTTGCGGAACCGGATAACCTGGTTTCCGCAGAGGAAGAAAATTCGGAGCCGGATAACATAGTTTCCGTAGAGGAAGAAAATTCTGAACCGGAACACATTGTTTTAGGCGAAAATGAAGAGGATGTTGATGCAGGGTTAACGGAAAGAGAAGGCAGAGAAATAGCAAATCAAGTTGAGGATGTAATAACAGCGCAGCCTGGCGATTATATCCTGTTACCGTCCGGAAATAAATATATTCTTACCAAAGAAGAAATTATGATAGTGAGCGGGGCTTTTGATTATGACAGCATCTCCGATATTGCAACAGAAACCGATGACGATGGAACGGAAATAAAAACTATTTCCCCGGCTCATGAAATCCGTATTTATCCTGACGGGCAATCTGTCCACATATTAAAAACAAATATTGCGTATTTATCTTTTCTAAAACATATCGAAGAAAAATACCATCTTATGCGTTACCTTGATTCTTCAATCATTTTACATGACAGAAAATCACTCGAGGCCCCGGATTTTAATGTGTTTCGCGTATTTATTCAATTTGAAACAATAAGCAACGGGTTTGAAGAATTAGACTCTGTGGCTGTTTCTGTCTATAATTACGAAGGAAAAAGTTATGCGATAAAATACTCTTCCGCCCCCGGCATGGTCTGGGGCGTAGTTTCTTCGGAAGAGCAATTTAAAACCACGGTTCGCGCTATTCCTGTGGTTCGTCAGATTTCAGAATTGCAAGTCAGCGCCACGGAACTGCCTTCTGCCATGTTAAGAGAGATTGCCAATCGCACGATAAAAGTCGGTGAAACAATAAGCCTGCAGAATTTGACCGTTGGCAGAAATGTCACTTCATGGATAAGCAGCACTCCCTCAGCAGTCAGTGTTGATGCAAGCGGGAATGTTACAGGGTTGAGCATCGGAAATGCATATATTACTTTCAATGAAACAGAATATATTGCTATTTCGGTTGTTCCGCAGGTAAATTTTTATACTGTCCCGGAATCCCAGTCTGCATTATTGCCGCCGGCAAGCAGGGTAAGAGAATCTTCAACCCTGCATTTAAATGAATATCGGACCGAACCGACCTTCCGGCTGTCATGGAGATTCAATAATAAAGGAGAAAATAAAGGAGCCAGCGGTCCAAATGGAGGGATAGACATACTTGGCAGAGGTGCAAATTACGAATGGCTATGGACAACATATTTTCAGGGAGGATGGTTTTATAATCTCAATGACGTCATGCGAGAAATGGTTAACGGATATCAGAGAGGCAGCAATGGCGTTGCGCTAACGGTTCAGCCTGAATTTGTGTATGAAGAAGGTATCCCTTATTTGCAATTAAGGCATTTTTTACATAACACCAATAATTTTGCAGTAACAGGGCAAAGATTCGGCGCATCTGCTGATGTAATGATTCATAACAACGATTTTGCCTCTCTTATTCTTACTCCTTATGGCGCTTATATGACGGACTCCCAAAGCAACCCTTCTCTTGAACTTATGTTCATTTGTTTATCCGGTAATGGCATTACCCCTGTTGACACATTATGGCTGGGCACCTATCCCGAAGGGCATTTAAGATATATTTATTCCGACAGACGTTACGATATCCACAATGCAGACAGCGCACTGGGATTTTCATATCAAAACATTAATCTTGCCCCGGGTGAAATAAAAGAATTTATTGTTAGGTTTACGCTTGCACGGGTTAAAGAGCAAGAAAGATAATTTTTAGGAGATTACAATGAAAAAGACAGCCATTTTATTTTTGATTATATTTATTTTTACGGGCTATATTTTTGCCCAGGAAGATGACGCTGTTCCGGTTTCAGCCGAAGAAGATTCCGTTGTTCCGTTTCTAACCGAATCTGACATTAGCGCGATAGAAACCGTTTTGCCGGAGGATAAGGCATTCAGGTTCCAGGATGAGAAGCCTTCTTTAACTTGGGGGACAGCGGATAATGAAATGTCCAGGCTTAATGCCTCGCATCCGGTATACCATCTATTGGTTCTTGACAGGGTATACTGTCCTAATTCGGATATCACTGACGCGGATAATATGCAGATCTTATACAAATACAAGCATGGCAGAAATGGATACCTCATTGCCCTGTATGTTTCCCCGGCTGAGGGACCGGTTTTCCCGCAAATGCCAGCCAGATCGCGCATTTTTTTTAATCTGTCAACAGTACACAAAAACACCATATTGGAATATGTAAATTCAAATGTTTTTAGAAGGTTTGTAACGAGCCGTACAATACTGAGACAGTTAAGGGAAGCACTGCGGAAATAACGCAGCGGTAAGTGTCGGTTTTAAAGCGGCAGCAAGTCTTTCCAAAGCCGCTTTAGCTCTACAAGCGCTGTTTTTCGGTAGAATTTGTTCTGAAACTGAAGTTTTCTAACATTAACATCTTTTTTTATTCCCCTTCCACCGTTTTAATCTCATCTTC
>WRNF01000129.1 GCA_009776715.1 Treponema sp.
GCGGCTTGTACTACCGTGAAAATCAAGAGGGGAACCTTCGCCTGAACCACTTGCAGTGGTCAGGCTCGGTTGAGGTGCCGTGGCTATTGCATATATGTCTTAGCGAGAGGCCAAATGAAGTTAGAGGTAAGCCACCGCGCATCATTCGCTACGAACCAACTCTTTGGTAACTTGAGCCGAATATTCAATATAACACGGATTATCACAGATTTCCACGGATTTACACGGAGGAATATAGATTTCTAGGACTGAAACCAAGAATAATCATCGGGTTTACACAGAATTTAAAAATAAAATAAAAAATCCGTGTGAATCCGTTTAATCCGTGAAAATCCGTGTGCATTTGACATCCAATGCCACTAAGTGCGGCTTTAGTTTGAAGTTACAGGTAAGAAATTTCAAACTACTCCAGGCGGTCAAGTTCAATCTTGGCGTTGATGTTGTCTGGGTTCAGTTCCAGGGCATTTTTCAGCGCTTGGCGGCATTCATTGGTGTTGCGCAGAAATTTATGGCAAAGGGCAATGCGCAGCCATATTCTGGATGCGGTTTTTTTTCCATCTGCCTGATTGGTTGCTTTAGAGGATGCAAGCTGCGGCAATGCAAGCTGATAATTGCTTATTGCCAGTTCAGGTTCCCTGCGGGCTTCCTGCACTCTTCCTAAATTCGCCGCTGCCGGCCAATTGCCTTTTTCTGCGGCTGCCTCTATTGCCTCTTGCAGAATTTCTTCTGCAGGGCCCAGCCTGCCTTCATAAATTTCCTGCAATGCCCGGTGAACCCCCAGCCATTGCCCTTCAAAATTGTGCCTTAATGCCATATCAAGCAACAGCGCGCTTTCGGAATAATACCGCTGCAGTTGGAAGTACCAAGCCCCCCATTGATATAAATTTTCGTTGCCGGAAAAAAGATCCAAAAGAAACCAGGTTTCTGCAATTATTCTACTCATTTCACTGTTTTCCGTCTTTGCCTTTCTTTTAATTAACTCCAGTTCAAGCAGAGCGTTAATCTGATCATCATTAATAAGAGGCATATCCGGATTGGGCTTTTTCTCCTCTTCCAGCATAACCGCTGCTTCTTCGGCATCCCGCAGGCGGCTGTAGCGGATTAGCCCGTATTGGCGGAAAGCGTCGTCCTGCCCAGCTTCCTTCAAGAGGCGTTCAAGATGCGTTTCTGTTTCTTCCTGCGTCTTGGCGATTACTGCAAGATTGTATAAACTGCGGCATAATAAATTTTGCTCGGTTTCCGGCTGCGTAATCAGTTCTTTCCATATCCCGATGGAATCATCAACTTTTTCTGCAATCCAGAACGCATCTGCCTGTCTCATCGCGGATATCCTGTCCGGCAGCATTGAAAATAATTCCGCTGAAATAAGAGGATCGTCAAAATCGTAAGCATATTCTGCCGCAAGGCTAATAATTTTCTGCGAAAGCGGATGCAGCAGTTGCGCGGTAAGAATGGCAGATTTAGCCGATTGTGCATCATTTGCGAGAATTTGGAGTATTGCAAGATCAAGGAGCATGGTTTCTGTTTTATTGGCAGGCGTGAAATCTGTAAGTTCTTTCATGTTTAATTCAGCCGGCAGTTTGTTTTCTTGTAAAAAATATTCCGCCGCTTTTTGCGGGCTGCCAAAATCGCCTAACAGTATATGCAGTCCAAAGCGCGCGGGCATTACTTGGGAATTGGAAAGAAGCGGCAGAATTATCCGCAACTGAGTTTCCATTTCCGGAGAAATAGCGGCATTACGAATCAGGTTGGCAGCGGCAATGGCGGCAATGGATTCCGAATAAGGATAGGCAAGCCTGGCATTTTGCGAAGATTGATGGTAAGCGATTATAAGGCCTGAATCAATATCAGCTAACTGTTTGCGTCGTTTGAGTACAGACAGCCAAGATTCAACTTGAGTGGCATATTTTTCCAGCTTGTCAAGTTCTTCACTTAACGCATCCAATTCCTGATATTGAAAAGACCTTTGTCCGGAGCCAATAAGCCGGTTGTACCGGTAATCGTATTCTGCAAGCTGGTTTCCGAAATTGGTTTCTGAATTTGATCCAAAAGAAAAGCCATATCCTGAGGAATAAGTAATTAACACTGTTATGCCTATTAACAGCAGCAGAATGAGGCCGGTAAAAAATGTTATTCGCGAG
Organism: Treponema sp.; assembly: GCA_009776715.1. The sequence continues at coordinate 2,142 of WRNF01000129.1, forward strand.
AAATTTCCTGAAAATTTCATTGTTTTTATCTCCTTATTGCGGCAACAGGGCGCCTGCGGACAGGATTAACCNTCAGTCCTGGCCCATCCTGAGCAGCTTGCATTGATTTGTTTATACTNTCAAGAACACCGTTTACAAAACGAAATGAATCCTCGGTACCGTAATCTTTGGCAATGCATATTGCCTCATTGATAACGATTGACGGGGCAATTTCTTTTTGATACAGCAATGTGTACACGCTTATTCTAAGAACGGCAAGATCGACACGGTTCAACCGTGACATGTCCCAGTGTTCCAAATGCTGTTTTATAGTGCTGTCAATGGCTTTTATATTTTCGATTGTTCCGGCAATTAATAAACGGGAGAATGCCGCAGTGCTTTCACCCAAAAAGCTGCTCTCGCCCTTATCCAGCCATAAAAAAAGCCCTAATTCATCTGCGGCAATATGCGTCGATTCCCAGCAAAACAATGCCTGAAATGCCAATATGCGGCCTTTCCTTCGGGATGCCATTATGCCCCGCCGTTACCAGGTTAAATTTCTTTCAAATACCTGAAAGGTTTTCCCTGAACGCAGTTCTTTAAATATTTCGTCGGTTGCTTTTTCGACTGCCTCGCCTTGCTTTTCCTGCGCCATTATATTGCCAATATATTCCCTCACAGTTACTCTGCTTCCCGGCTGGAAAATATCGTCCAGCTCCAGGTTTTTCTGAGTGTATGTTTCGGTAATTTTTATTATCTGATACCCGGGCTTTCCTTCAATAACCCTTGAGACTTCGCCTTGCTTTAATCCAAAAGCAACATTAATGAATTCCTGCCCCACTATTTGCGCCGCCTCCATGTTCCGGGGAAGGTAACTGCCGTCTCCTGCCATGTATCCGGAATTAGGCGCCTGCCCGCGCAGCACCACATCATCGAATTTTGAAGGGTTGGTACCAATTTCTCTGGCAAGCTGGTCAATCAATGCCTTTGCTTTGGTTTTTGAAGCATTGTCATTTCCGTAAGGCACTTGAACCATTGAAAACCGCACGGTATCCGGCCTGACAAATTGGGATTTTGTCAAATTGTACATTTCGATAATTTCCTGGTTCGTTGGAGGTTTAATATTGTCAAACTGGCTTTGTTTTTTAGTCATAATGTATTTTTGCAAAACTAAGCCTCGTTTTAACTGATCCCTGAATGCGGGCATGTCCAGGCCGGTCTGATTTTTGACCGCTGTGGCAAATTCCGCATCGGTGGGGGAACGCCCTAAAAGCTGCACCATTTGCGATTTTAGTTCGTCAATTTGCTTGTTTACTTCATTGTCCGTTACGGTGATTTTATCCCGTTCAGCAGCTTGAAGCACCAGGCGCTCATTGATCATTGCATCCAGTACTTCGCGCCGTTGCGAGCTGTTTAATGTTTGCCCTACGGCTTTTTCCATTTTTTCAACTTCCGAGCGGAATTGTTTAACGGATATATTTTCTGTTTTTACCAGATTAACCGTTGCTGCGGTCTGCAAATCTGACTGGGCAAAGATAAATCCCTCAAAAAAAAGAAAAAACACAGATAAAAATGCTATTTGCTTCATATTTTGATTCCTTCTTCAATTTCTGTATGCAATGTAACTATGCTACAGCTCCTTTATTATACCATATTTAATAACAAATGAACAGTAAAAAAGTTAATATTTTGCAAATTTCCCGAAAGAACGTTCTCTTGACTTCCCGTATTTTAAATATAATACTAACACAATGAACATACATACAAGCGTGCTGCTTGAAATTGACGTGCAGAACGATTTTTGCCCCTCGTATGCAAGCGCTGACGGGACGCATTTTCCCGATGGCGCCCTAGCAGTTCCGGACGGGGGAAAGGTAACAGGGCCGCTTAACCGGCTGGCGGCTTTTTTTGCCTCTGGGGGAGGAAGGGTCGCCGCTACGCAGGACTGGCATCCGGCGGGGCATATTTCCTTCGCATCCTCGCACACCGGCAAGCGGCCGGGAGACATTGCCGATTGCGCAGAAGCGCCCGGGCAGCTTCTTTGGCCTGACCATTGCGTGCAGGGGCAGGCTGGGGCGGCTTTTCACAGCGAATTGGATTTAAAGCCGGTGAACCTCGTTGTCCGCAAAGGTTTCCGCAAGGGGCTGGATTCTTATTCGGCCTTTTTTGAAAACGACCGGAAAACGCCGACGGGGCTTGAAGGCTGGATTCGTTCCCTGGGCATAGAGACAGTGATTATGGGGGGGCTGGCCACCGATTACTGTGTTTTTTACAGCGCAATGGATGCAATAAAGCTGGGCTTTAACACCATAATTCTTGACGATGCGGTATGCGGGGTGGGCTACCCTGAAGGCTCTGTTGAAAAAGCAATTGCGCAAATGCAGGCTGCGGGCATTCGCCTTGCAGATTCGGCGCAGATTATGCAGGAATTAAGCTGATGGCATCTGCTCTGTTTACCGATTTTTATTCCCTGACTATGGCTCAGGGTTACTGGAAAAAGAAACCCAACTGCTTGGCGGGTAACAGTCAGGCCGTTAACCGCAAAGCGGTTTTTGAGATGTTTTTTAGGCGGCAGCCCTTTGGCGGCGGTTATGCAATTTTTGCCGGACTGGGAACCTTGCTGGAAAGCCTGACATCCCTGGCTTTTTCCGAAGACGACCTTAACTACCTTAAAAGCCTTGCAATTTTTGAAGATGATTTTATTGGCTTTTTAAAAAATTTCCGCTTTACCGGCACCTTGTACGCCGTTGAAGAAGGGACGGCGGTTTTTCCGCATGAACCGCTCATTAGGGTCGAAGGCAGCCTTATTGAATGTCAGCTTATTGAAAGCCTGCTGCTCAATACTGTCAATTTCCAAAGCCTTATCGCCACTAAAACCCGCCGAGTGGTGCTTGCATCGGGAAACGGCTCGGTCATGGAATTTGGGATGCGCCGCGCCCAAGGGAATGACGGAGCATTGTCCGCTTCAAGGGCGGCCTATATTGGCGGCGCTGCGGGCACCTCCAACACCCTGGCAGGCAAGCAGTTCGGAATGCCGGTAATGGGAACAATGGCCCATTCCTGGGTAATGTCTTTTCCCGATGAAAAAGAAGCCTTTGACGCGTATGCGGAACTGTATCCCGATAAAACAATTTTTCTTATCGATACCTACAACACCTTAAAAAGCGGCATTCATAACGCAATACTTGCGGGGAAAAAACTGAAACAGCAGGGAAAAAATTTTGGCATCCGCCTGGATTCAGGCGACATTCAATACCTTTCTGCCGAAGTCCGAAAAATTCTGGATGCAGAAAACTGCAATGACGCTAAAATAACCGTTTCAAATGAATTAAATGAATCAATCATTGAGACACTGGTAAAAAGCGGCTCTCCGGTTGACTCTTGGGGCGTGGGAACGCAACTGGTAACCGGCGGCAGGGATCCGGCTTTTTCCGGCGTGTATAAAATGTCCGCCTGCGAAAACAGCAGCGGGATAATNGAGCCGGCAATGAAATTNTCCGACAATCCCGAAAAAACCACCAACCCTGGCATAAAGCAAGTCTGGCGCTTAAAGGACAGCAAGGGAGAGGCCCTTGCCGATGTAATGGCATTGGACAACGACGGCGAGGCCGCCATGTTTAAGCCGGGAAGCCGCTGCTGTTTCTGGCATCCTGCCGCAGATTACCGGCATTTTTATCACCTTATCGAAACAGAGCCCAAGCCGCTTTTAAAAAAATATCTTTCAGGCGGCAGCCTTTGCAGGCCCTTGCCCTCTCTTGACGAAATACGCTCTTTTTCCATCGCCGATTTAGCCTCTTTTGACGCTACCTACAAGCGGCTGTTAAACCCTCATGTATACAAGGTTTCAATCACCGATACCCTGCGCAGCCTAAAACTGGATTTAATTAAAAGCCGTTTCGGGTAAGCGTTTATTT
>WRNF01000130.1 GCA_009776715.1 Treponema sp.
CAGCGCCTGATCGGTATGTTTTGCTTCATAGTAACATTCCGCCAAAGTGTACAGGGATTCCTTGTCTTCCGGGGCAAGATCAATTGCTTTGCGTATTAACGCCATCGCTTCCTTTGGTTTTTTCATCCTAAAAAAAGCATGCCCCATATACCTAAGGACAGCAGGGCTTTCCGGGTTAATTATTCTTGCCTGTTGAAGCAGCTGTAACGCTTTTTCATAATTTTTCCGCTCAAATTCAAGGGCCCCAAGATTATAGTTTACTTCAAAAACGTCCTGCCTAAGAACCCGTGCCATAGAAAAGCCCTTGTAGGCCTGCTCTGTCATACTCAGTTTTATTGCCGACATTCCATAGCGCAAACATGCATTAAAAGAATCCAGGCCAGGAACCGGATTCCTGAATATAATTTCAGAGAGCGCTTCATACATTTTCATGGCTTTGTCCCAGGATTCTTCTTCAAAATAAATATCGCCCAGAATATTTAACGCATTCGCGTCATTTGGATTTTGTTCAAGGCGCTTAGATGCAACATTGATCATGGCTTCCCTGTTTTTGGAACGTTTTTTGCTGGTAGGGATTTTTTTTCCGGTACGCCCCATAATAAGCAGGATAAAAACCACCAACAACGCCAGGACAAACACAATGCCTAAAATTACAATTAAACCCATTCTACCTTCTCTTTCTTATTATCGGTTTTTTTTTGCTATTATAAAGCATTGAATTTACCGATGATATATAATGAGGCTCTTGCAAAACTATTGTAAGGCAAACAATGAATACCCTGAAGTACGTTACTGTGAGGCTCGTCAGAGGTCAAAAAAACCATGCAAGCACGGTTTTTTTACCTCTTGGAGGAAGTTGCTATCGCAACATCTAGAAACTCAAGTTCCCCACTTTTGGGTATTCATTGTTTGCAAATACCTTAGTGTTGCATCACTGGCGTTTAAAGGTAGCTCTTGCAAAAACAGAGTTTTGCAAGAGCCTCTAATGAATACAGTTTTCATTTATTGACAAGGGGGGCAATTCTTGTCTATATTATAGAATAGAGGAGTTAATCAATGGCAGGAACAATTGGAATTAAAGTAGCAAACGGTGATTTTTACCCTATAATCGAGGAAAATTCTTCTGCAAGAAAGAGGCTTGTCCTTACAACTGTCCATGATAAGCAGGATAGCGTGCAAATTGATCTTTANAGAAGCATTTCCAAGACCATGTCGGATGCACGGTATATTGGCAGCATAGTGGTGGGAAATATTAAGNTAAAGCAAAAAGGCGATCCTTCGATTGAAATGCTTATTGCAATCGATAAAAACGGCTTAATAACGGCTTCCGCTGTCGATCTTGAGAGCAATACCGATGATGATCGGCATATTCTTAATGTTTCACTTAAAACATTGGATTCTTTGAGCAAACCGGATGATTTCCCTGATTTTGATCTTGAAGAAGGGGAAGATGATGAGCCGCCTCCAATTATCCCACCAATCATACAAAGAGAAGAAACGCGAAAATTCCCCTGGCTTATTATGATATGTGCCACAATATTTGTGATTCTTGCAATTGGGCTAATTTGGTACTTCTTTTTAGGCGGCATGGAAATGTTTTCTTCCGGCGATGCTTCAAAAACACTGGAAATAAATGAATTCTTTTCCAATATTGATTTAGAGGCAGAGGGAACCGATGGCCAGCAGGGGTCTCAGGGCGCTGAAGGCAGTTTTGCAACTGGCAATGCAGATTCAGTTACACCGGCCAATTTACAAGACTCGGCCCCTCCTCCCGAAGTGCCGGTTATTCAAGCGCCGGAATCTCCGCCTCCGGTAATTTCCGTAACAACGGATGCTCCAAAGCGTGTCCGTCCGCCGGCGCCGGTTTTATCGTACAAAGTTCCTGCGGTTATTCCAAAAGACGGNGCAAATTATTTAATCCGCTGGGGCGATACTCTGTGGGAAATAGCGCAGGCTTTTTACCGGGATCCCTGGCTCTACCCTGTTATTGCAAAGAGAAACGGATTTTCCAATCCGGATAAAATTATTACAGGTTTTTGGATAAAAATTCCTCCCCTGAAATAGCATGGGAAAACGCATACTTCAGTTCTGTCTCTTCATTTGGATTTTATTGTTTCCTTGTTTTGGCTCCTGTGCGTCGCAGTTTACAGGAGCATATTTTTATGAAGGTTTAAAAAAAGGGCGGGATGGGGAAAAAACCGAAGCCCTTGACTGCTTTGTTAAAGCGCTGGAAACAGATAATCCGTATATTAGTTCAGCCGCNNCCGCTGAATTACTGGAACTGCATTTTAGCGGGACTGAACTTTCTGCTGAAATATTAAAAAAAATCCGGCAGAAAACAAATGCCGCTGCCGGAAATAGCGATGATTTCTGGGCTGCTGTTTTGGATATTATTGATAATACAATTGATGCCCGGGAAAAAGCCCTTGCAGCCATTTTAAACAACAGAGACCGTCCCGTTGACAGCGCTGTTTTGCATTTACTGCAGGAGCTGCGCAGCCTTTCGGTACTCTCCCAAGCCGAGAATGCCGCCATAAACGGGCGGATTGCCGTTTCCCGTTTCAGCTACAATGAGGCTGTTTCCTTTTTTCGCATAACGCTGGAAAGTTCACCCTGGCTGTTTTTCCGTTATCCTGATTTAATCATTGATCTTGGAAGAAGTTTCCAATACGCAACAGCAACAAAAGATGAAGGGATACAGTTATTTTTGGAATGGGAAAAAAAATTAGGGTTCAGCGCTGCTATGGAAGACATGTCGCCTTTAAGAAAAGTAATTCCGCTAGGCAGCGAAAACCTTGTCCGGTACAGGCTGCTGTTTTACGCTGCCAGAATAGCGCGGCAGCGCGGCGATCCCCACATTGAACTTTTTGAACAGGCGCTTCTTTGGGCTTTATCCCTGCCTGCTGATATTCAAAATGAACAAATCGATGCCTGTATTTGGTATATATTAAACGATTCAATGAATAATGGCGCGGATCAGGCATTACAATACATTCAAAAATATATATCGCAATGGCGCGATGATTTATATTTTTTTGATATAATGGACAAACTTACACGGAATCTTATTATTAACAACCGCTGGGGAAACATTTTAGATTTATTCACATTGGCGCAAAATTATTCAAATGCATTAACAGCAAAGTACGCATGGATAATAGCAAGGGCAATTGAGGAGGAATACCTATCGCCCGAAGAAATTATNNATGCTGCCGAGATGATTCCGTTTAGCAAATTTGCAGAACAAGTAAAGATTCCCGCAGCAGATGCCGAGGCAGAAGGCTCTTTTAAAAAAATTCTTGCTAATGTATATAAGCAAATTGCCTATGATAAAGGCATACAAGGAACCAATGCCCAATATTACAGGGCCTTTGCCTCAAATTCTCTTGANAAACCATTTTTACAATTTGAAAAACAATCATCCGCCGATAACGNTAATACAGACAAACTGCAATTTTTAAAAGGNTTTTTTGAATTCGGCGCAGGGCAATTTGCGTTTAAGTATCTAAAGATGATGGAAAAAGATATGACTGAAGANGAATTGCGGGANATTGCTGCAATTTTAAATGAGGCAGGTCAATACCAGCAGTCAATACGGCTGGTTTCGTTATATGCTGACAAAAAAACTTTTCAGGCAAAACGGCAGGATTTAGAATTGTTGTATCCGCGCCCTTACAAGAATCTTGTGGAACAGTACGCAAAGGAAACGGGCATTGAAACAGCGGTGTTATTCGGCCTTATCCACACGGAAAGCGCTTTTGAAACCAATGCTGTATCGCGTGCCGGCGCTGTGGGCTTAACTCAGCTTATACCTTCCACCGCACAGGAAACAGCCAGCCGTTTGCTTAGGGCGGGGGGGCCGGATTATTTTACTGACGAAAAAATTGATCTGCATGATCCGGAAAAAAATATTCATATTGGCGCATTTTACCTTGCTTATTTAAATGAACTTACCGGAGATCCGCTGCTGGCATTGCTGTCTTACAACGGAGGCATAAACAGAATTCGCCGATGGTATGCAGAATCTGCCCGTCCTTCATCTACCGTAAACGGCAGTTCGTCCCAAAAAAACATGCCGGTTGACTTATTTTTGGAAACAGTAGAATTTCCCGAAACAAAAAATTACGGCAGAAAAGTTTTGGCTGCCGCCGCAATGTACAGGGAACTGTATTACAGCCCTTAAAATTTTAATTTTCAATATGCTGCAAAAAACTCTTGACAATACAGAGGAAAAAGCCTATATTTAAACTGTGGCCCTACCCACCTTTATGGCAACTAAAATGTTGACCATCGTGGAGACCAGAATGGGTGGTCTTTTGCCCCCTTTTTTAAGGGGGCGTTTTTTTATATTTACATTCCATGAGGCTCTTGCAAAACTTCAGTTTTGCAAGAGCTGCCGCTTAAAAAACAGCGTCTTTCCTGGCCATGCTGTGATATTAGAAAATATTATCAGGAAAAACTATAAGTTTAAATTAGGAAACTTTTCGGGGCAAAGACCGCATAAAAGATAACAAAGGTTCTTCCCAGCCTTTTTCGGGAGCATTCTTTTTTCCTTCCAGAAAATGCCGGTACAAACTGATGATGTGGGCTTTTATCTCTTCAGCATCAGTTGCCGGAATGACGGTTAGAGGAGCAGCCCCGGGACGCACCTTGCTGTTTCGCAGGGAAGTTTTGCTGCGGATTGGATTTTCCGGTAAAGGCGCAGGCAGGGGATAATCAAACAGCATTTCGGCAAATTTTTCCATTTCATGCACTGGAAAAAGCGTTTGGTCAAAACAAGTCATGGCATAAAGAGCTGCTGCAATGCAGTTAATGCTGTGCTGCTTTACAAATAAAATTGCACGGGTAATGCCAAGGGCGCCTTGCCTCATTTCTTCAGTCAGGGCATCGTTATTTTCATCTTTTTTATTTGAACAAAGCATTATTTTAAATTTTGTGTAAGTAAAAATTGCAATCATTACATGCAGGCTGGGAATGCACATAAGGTGAGGATCGACCAGATGAATTAAAAAAAACCGCGGGCGTTTTATGTAAAAAGGCCTTTTGGTTGTAGAAAAATTTTTTTTATACGATTCAGCGGCAAAGGAATACATTTTACCGATAGCATCAATGAAATCCCGCACAAAATGGTAATATTTACGGCGGCCTTTATGCAGAAAAAATCCCAACATTCTAACCCAAAAAAAAGTAAAATCAAGATAAATGTTTACCCATGACGGAACAAAGGGGATTTTTTCATCAAGCTGATGATCAACCAAGGTTACGGGAACCCGGCCGGGCAGCAGCGATGCTTTGTACTGCCGGAAAAAAAAATTATACAAAACGGATTTTACGCAGCGGATTGTAGCCGGGCGAAGAGTTGAAACGGTTAATGCCTTATAAAATGTATAAATCGGGGATTCGTCGTAAACACTGCGAATATTTTTCTGAATATAACTCATGCATTATAATAGACATATTCAATAAATCTGTCAACGAAAAAAAGTTTCTAAAAAATTAAAATTTATCTGAATATTTAATCAAAATATAGTATATTTAAAGTATGTCCAATACCGGAGCGGAAAATAATACCAGCTTAAACGGCTTGTCCTATGCCGAAAACAAACTTGTTACTGATGCCGAAGCCTGGCTTGAAAATAATAACCCCAAGGAATGTTTTTTAGTAAAAGAGCGTTTTTCGCATTTGAGGGTTTTAGGGAATGCAGTGTTTTCTTACCCTTCTATACGCCACACGCATTTTCTTAATGGAGTTGTTAGAGGGGAAGGCCAACTGGCAAAAGCGCTGTTAGCATTTTCAAAGTCTTCTCATTTGCTGCATATTCCAACAAAAGTAGTTACCATGAGAGGCTTTCTGGTAGCAAAGTATCATGCGTTTTCTCTGTTGTTTTACCTGTTAAACGAAAAACCGGACTGGCAGGCAGAGGTTCGAAATATTGCTTTTTCGGTTATCAGCACTCTTATGGCAGAAGCGGTGTATTTTTCCTGTCTTGAAGATGCCGGTTTTTCGCAAAAAACCAAG
>WRNF01000131.1 GCA_009776715.1 Treponema sp.
AACACAACCACAATAATTCCAAAGGGAATAAGGTATAACATCGAAATAAAAACATAAGCGAAACAAATAATGGTTTTAAACATACACACCTATAATGTAAGTTTATTGATTATACAATTTCTTGTCTATAACTTGATTTGAGTTTCTCGCTAAGGCATATAAACAATAACCACGGATTTTCACGGATTTTACGGTAGTACAAGCCGCTTTAGCGGCGACTTATAATAATTTTCCTTGCACTTGCCGACCGAAGGGAGGCTTTCACACGGATTTTTTATTTTATTTTTAAATTCTGTATAAACTCGATGATTATTCTTGGTTTCAGTCCTAGAAATCTATATTTCTCTGTGTAAATCTGTGGAAATCCGTGCTAATCCGTGGCTTTTTAACTATAGCTTCAAAAGTTACCTTGTAGATGGTTCGCAGTTCATCTGCGCTGGGGCACCTCTTAAAAAACTAAACTAACGCTGCCAATTTTTCACGGATAAATTCACTTTTTTCGCGTAGGCCGATATTGCCGGCGGCCAGTATCAGCACATTCGGCTTTTTGCTGTCCAGCGTTACTTTGCCGGAAGACTCCTGCATAAGCCGCAGCAGGCGGTCAACTTTAACTTTTGACACTTTCGCAAATTCAATCTGCACAATTCCTTTTTTTTCCCTAAGCACAGAAACATTTAGTTCACGGCAAATAATTCTTATTTCCGCTAACGCAAGAAGAGATGCGGCTTCATCCGGCATTGACCCAAAACGATCCTGCAATTTGGCATATACCTGTTCTAAATCATCTTTTCCATTAACGGCTGCTATCATTTTATATATTTCCATTTTTTCCTGCATTGAATCAATATAGCCATCGGGGATATATCCAGAATATTCAAGCTCAAGCAGAGGTTCAGTTTCTGCTTCATATTTCGAATCCTCAAGATGCTTTACCGCTTCGTCTAACAGCTTTAGGTATAAATCCAACCCAACCGAAAAAATGTCGCCTGACTGTTCCCTTCCAAGCAAATTTCCCGTACCCCTAAGTTCCATGTCCTTTAATGCAATTTTAAAACCGGAACCCAGTTCGGTACAGTCGGAAACAACCTGCAGCCGTTTCATTGCAGATTCTGTAATTGCTTTGTTAGGCGGATACAACAGATACGCATAAGCCATGCGATCCGAACGCCCTACTCTTCCCCTTAATTGATACAATTGGGAAACACCGTACATGTCCGCATCGTCAATAATAATGGTATTAACATTGGGAATGTCAATGCCGTTTTCTATAATTGTTGTGGATACCAGCACATGAAAACCGCCTTTTACAAAGCGGTGCATAAGGTCTTCAAGTTCAAACGATTCCATTCTGCCNTGCGCAGTTTCTACCAGCAGCTCCGGCAGCAGGCGTTCAATTCGCATCCTTGTTTCATGCAGGGTTCCAATGCGGTTGTGTAAATAGAANACTTGCCCGCCGCGTTCNGTTTCGCTGCGNAGCGCTTTAACCAAACGTTCATCGCTGTATTCTTCTACAATAGTTTCTATTGGGTGCCTTCCGGAAGGAGGGGTAAGCAGCCGGCTCATATCCTTAATTTTTAATAAACTCATGTGCAAAGTACGGGGTATGGGAGTTGCGGAAAGCGTTAAACAGTCAACATTGGTTTTTAATTCTTTTAAACGTTCTTTATCTTTAACCCCAAAACGCTGTTCTTCATCAATAATAATTAAACCTAAATTTTTAAATTGCACATCACGCTGCACAGCTCTATGGGTGCCTACCAGAAGATCAATATCCCCGTTTTTTAGCCGCTCCAAAATTTTCTTGGTATTTTTCCAACTGACAAAACGTGAAAGCATGGCTATTTTTACCGGAAAATTAGTAAACCGTTCATAAAAATTATCATAATGCTGTTCAACAAGAATTGTTGTAGGGGCAATGAACACTGCTTGTTTTCCGCCCATGATTGCCTTGAAACAGGCACGTAGCGCAACTTCAGTTTTTCCAAAGCCAACATCGCCGCAGACCAGCCTGTCCATGGGGCTGGGGCTTTCCATGTCCTGCTTAATTTCCTGCACGCAGCGAAGCTGATCTGCAGTTTCCTCGAAGGGAAATGCGGCTTCAAACATTGTCTGCCAATCAGAGTCTTTGGGAAAAGCAAAACCCTGCGATTGTTTGCGTTTTGAATACAGTTTTATTAATTTTTCGGCAAATTCAAGCACAGACTGCTTTACCTTGTTTTTTCTTTTCTCCCAGGTTTTAGATCCAATGATATCCAAACGCGGGGAATGGCCGTCATTGCCAATATAGCGCTGCACCATGTTTACCTGCTCCACGGGAATAAAAACAGTTTCATTCCCGGCATATTCAATCTGAATATAGTCGCGTTCAAATTTTTCAGTCTTTATGCGCTCAATGCCTTTAAATAAACCTATGCCGTAATTTATATGCACCACATAATCGCCGGGGTTTAATTCCACAAATGTTTCAATAGGACTGGAGCGGGCAGTTTTTAAGGAACGGGGCAGGCGTTTCCGCCGTCCAAAAATTTCATTTTCCTGAATAACCATTAATTTAATGCCGGGAAGGGAAAAACCAACAGAAAAGGGTTCGGGCAGGATAGAAAGCCGCTGTTCTGCTCCGGCCAAAATCATCCATATCCGTTCAGCCTGAACAGCAGATTCCGCAGACACAATAATCCGCCAGCCGTTAGACGAAAGTGCCGCAATTTCATCTTTTAGGTAATTGATATTGCCAAAAAAACTTCTTGCCGGCTCGCAGCTTATGCTGAAGCGGCAGAAAGCCGGCGCTGCTTTGCTTCTTTGGCCTTTGGACATTGCAATAAAGCTGTCTTCAGGTTTTGTATGCATTATTTTTACAGCCTCTACAATACTGTTTGCCGGATTTGCATCTACAGTTTTAAGGCAGTTTGTGCCTGTGAATGTTATAATCCGCTTACATGGTTCTGTTAAATCCATAAAATTTAAAAGCAGGCGTTTTGGAAGCGGATACCTGCCGCGGTTATGCTGCGCGCATGCCCGCTCTGAAAGAAAATACATTCCCTGAAATTCTTGCGCCAGCTTGTCCTGCGCATTTACCAGCCTATCCGGTTCAAAAAGAACAAGAGTCCCTTCATTGCCCAGGTAATCAAGTAAGCTCGATTGCGCATTTCCCCCTGCCCCGGCAAAGGCAAGCGAAAAAAACATTTCCTCGCCTTCAACCCTGCGCCGTGTGATTAATTCCTCTATTACTGCTTTTCCGCCGTCGGGAAATTCTTCGCAAAGGGCTAAATAACCGCTCAGCGCNTCAATTCTTTCGTCGGTCCACACCAGTTCCCGCTGCGGATGAATGCGCAAAACCGGTATTTGTTCCCGNCCCTGTCCGACGCTGGCCGGAATAAGNCCCTGATCCAGCGGGTCAAAACGTTTAATCGATTCCACACGGTCAAAATCAAACAAAATACGGTATGCACATTCTGTTTGATTAAAAACATCGTCTCCCAGATGAATATCCAGCACCTCGCCGCGCAGGGCAAACTCCCCGTGTATCTGCACTCGGGGAACCCTGCTGTACCCGTACAAAGTCAATGTGCGGGCAAGAGCAGCGCTGTCAATTTTTTGCCCTTGCTTAAGGGCAATTATTAAGCTTTTAATATAATCCGGCGGAGGCAGGGGGCTTAGAAAAGCCCGCTGCGGGATTATGACAATACATTGCTTTTGCTGCGTCAATTCGCATAAAATCTTGCTTCTTTGGGCAAAAACCGCCGAATGTGCAGATAATTCCCGGTAAGGCGCCGTTCCCCACATTGGGAATCGCAGGCAAGGCAGGCCTGTAATGGCAAGATCGCCTGCAAGATCCGCCGCATCGCTTTCGCTGGAAACAATGACAAAATACAGCCCTTTATTGGCCGAAAAAATCCCCGCCAGCAATAATGCGCTCACAGGCCCTTCGCAGCCTTCTATTTCCATTGGAAATTTCCCGGCGGCGGCGGCAGAAAGGCAGGCGGAGACTTGTTTTTCGCTTTTAATCCATTGGAAAAGTTGATGAAAAGATAAGAAATTCATACTAATATACCGATAATGATAATGTAGAATTGTATTTTATTGAATAGAGTCTGTCCTAAAACTTCTATTATTAGGCCAACATTAGGTCAATTTTAGGAATGTTTCTGGACAGCTTCTATAGACTTTAAATAAGGAAAAACTTATGAGGAATTTACCGTTTAAAAATTTAATGATAGGAATCGTTCTATTCGGTGTTATGTCTGCAATTGGCATGTATGCGGCGGAACCAGACATTGACATGAATATCCGGTTTTTCGACAGGCGTTTATATTATGCTGAAGATAATCCTATTTTAATTCAAATTACCCTTAGCAACAACAGCCCTTCCACATTCCGCTTTAAACTGGCGGATGAACGGATTTTTTCGCTTGATTTTGATGTAAGGACTTTAAACAACCGGCAGGTTGAGGCTGCGGACGAGCTGATCCGCAAACGCGCTCAGTATAATCGTGTGTATTTTAGGGAAATTGCCGTTGAACCGGGCGAATCTTTTTCTTTTGTTGAAGATCTGCGTGCATATGCCAACTTAAACATTGCAGGCGCATACATAGTCAGGGCAAAAATGTACACGGAATTATACCGTTACGGCAATGTTGCGGTTTTGCCTGCGGGCATTAACGGAGCAGTCCTTGAATCAAAGGGCCTTAGCCTTAACATTCGTCCGCCTGTGGTTACCGGTCCGGACGGCCTTCCGGTCGAAATGGATACCGCCACCGGCGCAGATTTGGTGCGCGAACGCCTGTCCCCGGATAAGGTGGTTGAGTACACAATTATTGCCCGTCAAAAATCACAGTGGGAAAAATTTTTCCTTTACCTTGATCTGGAAGAAATGCTCAAGCAGGATGCAGTGCGCCTTAGAAAATGGAACAACGAAAGCGGGGAAGGCAGAAAGTTAATGCTGGATCAATTTAGGAGTGAACTTCGCAATACCGTGGTTGACGGAACAATTTCGGTAATTCCCGATGAATTTGTAATTGAACGAACCCAGTACGACAGCCTCGAGGCAACGGTAGTTGTGCTTAAAACATTTAAATATACCAATTTTTCTGAATTAAAACGCTACACCTATTTTTTACGTCAGCGTGACAATATTTGGTCAATTACTGATTATTCCGTGGTTAACCTTGGAACCAGATGAAATTACTTTTAGTACTTGGATCGGATGATAACTACGCGTTAATTGCAAAAAGTTTAATTCCATTAGGCTGCGAATTAATCCGCTACCGTCATGTGCTAAAGGCCATGGACAATTTAGATGAAATTAACCCCGATGCAATTATTGTAAGCGCCAGGGATTTTCCACGCCATTGGAAAATCCTGGTGCAGTTTGTCCGCAACGAACATTCAAAAGAAATGTGCCCCATCATAATACTAAAAGGCCCAAATTTTACTGCCGAGGAAACTTCAAAAGCTTTTTTTTTGGGAGTAAGCGGGGTTGTAGACGATGCATTGGATAAACCCCAGGAGATGGACCGGCTGCAAAATATTCTTGGCCGTTACACTTCCATCGAAGAAAAAAGAAAAAACCAGCGCTATATTGTGGAACCCTGTCACCGCATTAGCTTCCTTGCCGTTAATCTTTCGGGCAAATCCATAATTAAAGGCGATGTAAAAACCATAAGCTGCAGCGGCCTGTCTTTTATGCCCTATCCTCATTTGGAATTAAATGAACAAGCGCTTACAAAGGAATACAACGAATGCAGCCTGCGAATTGGCGATGCCATTATTTCACCCATTTGCCGGCTGGTTCGCATTCATGAACCTGTTTCTATGGAATTTATGCATCTAAAAAACAACGAAAAACAAATGCTAGATCGCTTCATGGAAGAATTTCCATTACTGGAATCACGGTAAACAGCAAGCCCCTGCACTGCTTCCCTGCGAACCTTCTCTGAGGTAATGCGGCGCTATATATAATGGGGTTCCTTGCAAAAGCAGGTTTTGCAAGAACCCCATTCGTTTG
>WRNF01000132.1 GCA_009776715.1 Treponema sp.
TCTTGTTAGCTTTCACTGTGCGCCACGCCGTGTTAATTTTTCTCATCCACAGCCATACGGCTGCATTTCCGAGCGCCCCGTCCCCCTACCCACTATCCGTCAAATATGATAGTATTCCTGTATGCAGAATGAAACAATTAAACAAATTCCATCCAGAAGCGAAATTGCCCAGGCGGATACATGGGACCTGTCCAAACTGTTCCCTAATGACGCGGCATGGGAAGAAGCGCTTGATGATTATGAAAAAATGGCGGAAAAAATTCCGGCTTTTCAGGGGACTTTGGGAAAATCAGCGGAAAACCTTGCCGATTACCTTGACTTTTCGAATAAATTTGGCATTTTATGCGAACGCCTGTACTATTATGCCGACCTAAGGCAGACCGAAGACGAAGGCTCCAGCCAGGCGCGCAGCATGTGCGGAAAAATTGTAATGGCGGCGGCGAAGGCGCAGGCTGCATCTGCCTGGGACAGGCCGGAAATTCTTGCCATTCCTCAGGCGGACATGGAACAATTCCTTGAGCATCCCCGCATGGCTCAATATACCGTTTTTTTGCAGAGAATCCTTCGATACCGCCCCTATACGTTAAGCGGCAAAGAAGAACGCATCCTTGCGCTGCATGCCGAAGGAGAAGGCATTTGCGGCGATGCTTTTTCTGTCCTCACCAATGCCGATCTGGATTTTGGCCTTATTGACACGCCGGAGGGGAAACAGCCCCTTTCCCAGTCAACATGGGCGGTGTTAATGGAAAATCCGGATCGGGGCCTGCGCTGCCGTGCCTACAAAGCTTTTTACGCTTGCTTTAATTCCCATAAAAACACGTTGGCAAGCCTCTACTCCGGCTCTGTAAAACAGGATGTAATAAATGCGCGCATACGCGGTTTTANCTCTGCGCTGTCTTCNGCATTATTCCCCGATAATGTTGATGAATCGGTGTATGACAACCTTATCGCCACAGTCGGCAAAAATCTTGATGTTTTGCACCGATACTACCGCCTGCGCAAACGCGTACTTGGCCTGGACGAACTGCGGCACTATGATGTCTATGCGCCGCTGCTGCAGCCGGTAAAGAAAAAAACAAGCTGGAACGAAGCGGTGGATCTTGTTTCTGCGGCCCTTGCCCCTCTGGGCGATGCATATGTCTCTACCCTGCGCGGCGGGCTTTTAGGCCGCTGGGCAGACCGCTATGAAAATAAAGGCAAGCGATCCGGCGCATTTTCTGCGGGCAGTTTCACAGGCGATCCCTACATACTCATGAATTATAAAGAAGATTCTATCCGCGATGTGTTTACTTTGGCCCACGAAGGCGGCCATTCAATGCATTCTTGGTATTCGGCCCGTTCCAATCCCTTTATGCACTACAATTACACCATTTTTGAAGCCGAGGTTGCCAGCACATTTAACGAAGAACTGCTGTTCCATTACCTTGATGCAAATGCCGAAAGCAAAGAAATGCATGCCTATCTGGTAAACAAACATGCAGACGAGATTCTTTCAACCTTGTACCGTCAAACAATGTTCGCTGAATTTGAAAAAATCACCCACGAACTGGAAGAAGGCGGCACGCCTTTGACGCTGGATCTGCTGCGGGCTGAATACCGCAGGCTGCTAATAAAATATTTCGGCCCTGAAATGGTATTTGAAACAGAGAGCGATCTGGAAGGGCTGCGGATACCGCATTTTTACCGCTCTTTTTATGTGTACAAATATGCCACCGGAATATCCGCATCCATTGCACTGGCGCAGCAGGTGCTTTCCGGCGGAGAAAAGGAACGCGGGGACTATTTCGCTTTTTTAAAGTCCGGCGGCTCCCGTTTTCCCATTGAATCGCTGAAAATTGCAGGCGTTGACATGAAAACGCCCGCGCCGGTACAGGCCGCCTGCGGTGTTTTTGCCGCCTTGGTAGATGAACTGGAAAAAATTTTGTAAATGTTCCGTTGCTTATGTGCTACCCATAACCGAATAATTAAAAACTATTGTAAAAAAGCATGGAAACCCTTGACTTTCATGGCGATATATCCTAAAATAATATTTAGGAAGGGTATTCTCTGAAACAAGAAGGATGGCTTTAATTGGAATATACATTGGATGGAGGAATCTTAGTCTCCCATGGCAGAAAAGTATTGACCAGCAGCATAAGCATTAGCGGTGAACATATAGTTCCAAAAAGAAATGGATTATCTATTGATCTGCGGGGTAAATCGTTTATATACCCGTCGCTGATTAATACCCATGATCACTTGCAAGGCAACTATAGGCCGGCAGTTGGCCCAAAGAAGGGGGTTTTTTACCTTACATGGGCGCCATGGGACAATGATTTAAAGGCTTCGGAAACCTTTAAAGAGCGGTCTAAGCTTAGCCGGGAGGAACTGTACACCCTGTCGGGATATAAATGCATTTTCTCGGGCGTTACAACGGTAAACGATCATTTTCCGCAGGCCATAAACGGCGCAATTTTGCCCACATTGCCGGTCAGGGCATTTTCCGAATACGGCCTTGCCCACGAATGTTCCTCATACGACCTTAAATGGGGCGATGGAATCGAGATTGAACATTCCAGGGCGGTCATAAACAAATGGCCTTTTATCACNCACCTCTGNGAAGGCTTTGATGACGAAGCAATGCACGGCATTCAGACGCTTGAAGGGCTGGGCATTTTGGACAAACATTGCCTGTTAATCCATTGCATTGCATTCAGCGATTCAGACATTAAAAAGGTTGCAAAAGCCGGGGCAAGCGTTTCATGGTGCGGTTTTTCTAATATGTTTATGTTCAATGTTACGGCAAAAATCCGCAAAATGATGCAGGCAGGNGTAAANGTCACTATTGGGACAGATTCATCTGCAACCGGTTCCGCCAATTTGCTGGCCGAGATGAAATATGACCGCCGCCTGTTCCAAACCATGTACGGCGAGGATCTTCCCGCCAAAGACATGTTCGAAATGGTCACCGTTAATGCGGCAAAAGCATTTTGGATGAACGACCGCATCGGCACACTGGACGAGGGAAAACTCGGCGATATTCTGGTATTAAAATCCAACCATGATGATCCGTATGAAAACCTTGTCAATGCTTCAATGGAAGACATAGAACTGCTGGTTCTTGCCGGCATACCGATTTACGGCGAAATGCGCTTTATTGACATCTTTGGCGGAAGATTGCCGTCAGGATACACACAGATAGAAGTGAACAAAAGGGAAATGTTTGTAAAAGGAAATCCCGAAGGCCTGTACAGGGAAGTTAGGCGTAAAGTGGGATTTAAAAAAATGCTGGACTTTTTGCCTTTTGATCCGGAAGAAGATAAAACTGAATATAAGTAAAGGAATAGAAATATGCCAAAACCGTTACAGTATAATGCAGGTTCGCTTATTTACCGCATGGGGGAAGATTCTGAAAAAGTGTTTATCCTTCAAAAAGGAAAAGTAAGCCTGGTATATGCGGATATAGAAACCGGCAACGATATTCGCGAACAGGTGTTAGCCGGGGAATTTTTCGGAGTTAAATCGGCCTTTGGGCGTTATCCCCGCGAAGAAAACGCGATTGCAACCTCTGACTCAACCATAATTGTATTTACCATTCCGGAATTTGAGGCTCTTGCTCTGTCTAACTCAAGAATTGTTTTAAAGATGCTTAAGGTTTTTTCCAGCCAATTAAGGCGTGTGCATAACCAGATTTCCAAGGTTTTAGAGACAGAATCCGTAAGGCCGGATGAAGGGCTTTTTGCATTGGGCGAAAAATTTATGAAACTCCGGCGGTTTGAGCATGCAAAATATGCTTTTAACCGTTACCTAAGCTGTTACCCGACAGGCAGAAGAGCGGATCAAGCTCAAAAAAACCTAAACCAAGCGGTAATTGCCCTTGCTTCTGAAAGCAAAGGGCCGCCGCGAAAAACCAGGAGGAATTAAGCTATGGACCTGGATTCAGCAGCATTTAACCGTTTTACCCGCACATTCAACAGCAATGAAATTATTTTCTGCGAATATGAGGTAGGCGACACTTTTTACCTTATACGATCAGGAAGAGTAAAACTGGTAAAAAATTCAGGGGATGTGGAACGGGCAATTGACATTCTGCAGCCTTCTGAAATGTTTGGCGAAATGGCAATACTGGATAATTCGCCGCGTTCAGCAACTGCCATTGCCCTGGACAAAGTATCGGTACTGGAATTCAATGCCCAGAATTTTGAAATTCTTGTTTTGGAAAACCCGCAGATTGCTTTTAAATTGCTGCGGCTTTTTGCAAAACGAATTTACGATTCTAAACGGCGTTTTATGATCCTT
Source organism: Treponema sp. (assembly GCA_009776715.1). The sequence continues at coordinate 4,279 of WRNF01000132.1, forward strand.
ACCCTTCAAGACCCGCAGGCAAAAGTTGCCGATGTATTCCTAATGCTTGACGAAACTCAAAGCAATATCGACAAGTCGAACACCAGCCGTGAATTTCAGGTAACGGTGGAAGACATAGCCCACTGGGCGGGTATAAGCCTAAATCAGGCAAAAGAAACTTTGAATCACTTTGCCGTTCAACGGCGTCTGGAGGTATTTCCGGACCGTATGGTGGTTAAAAATATTAATGATTTCATTCGTTTTGTAAGCACAAGACGCAGTCAAAAATAAGCCCATGCAATTATTTCGGATGAAATTTTTAAACCGGTGTTAAATTGATGCAAGGAGCAACATGATGGGAGGCGAGGTTCAACTGAGCTTTGTTAGCTATAAAAAGGACTCATATATTGTGGTTGAAGGCAAGCAGGATGCCGACCGTTTTTTTATTATCCAGCAAGGGAAAGCAATAATTTCCAGGGAAGTTGCGTTAGAGGAGGAACAAGGGAAACTGCTTGGTCCAGGCGACTTCTTTGGGGTTATTTCGACAATGTCATCCCACAGCCATATTGAAACCGTAAAGGCAGCAACCGATGTTGTGCTTATCTCGGTGCTTCAAGGCCAATACGGGGATCTTATTCAAAAAAATTCCCAGGTGGCAATAAAAATAATCAAACAATTTTCCAAGCGGCTAAGGCATCTGAATGAAATGCTTGCGGGGCTTACGTTAAGAAAAACAGCCGAAGTAGACTCGCCGCATCTTTTCAATGTTGCGGAATATTATTTTAAACATAAGCTGTATAAACAGGCATTTTATTCTTACTCACGGTATTTGAAATATTGCCCCAATGAAGAACATTCAAAATCCGCCAAGTCGCAACTGGCAGGGCTAAAAAACCATGTAGGAGATTTTAAATACGAATATGAGTCAAATGAACTAAACCGTATTTATGATAAAAACACCATGCTTTTTGCTGAAGGCGAGCCTGGCAATGAACTTTTCATTATCCAAAGAGGGTCTGTAACCATTACCAAAATAGTTGACAATAAAGAAGTGCTCCTGGCAGTGCTAAAAGCAGGAGATATTCTGGGCGAAATGGCGCTTCTTGAAGGTAAACCCAGGGCAGCAAGCGCTGTTGCCCTGGAAGACTGTGAAGTGTTAGCCGTAAACAAGGTTAATTTTGAGCATATGATTCAATCGCAGCCGCAGCTTATTGCAAAAATTACCACTCTTCTTGCGGACAGAATTTGGCTTATCTATAAACAATTGGCCAATACATTCCTTATCAATCCTCTTGGCCGAATGTATGACGCATTGCTTATCCAACTTGAAAAAAACAGGGTCCCGCTTAACAGCACGTCGCCCTACATATTTAGTTTTGGCCAATGGGAATTAATCAACATGGTTGGGCTTCCCGAAAAAGAAGGCAATGTGCTGATTGGAAAAATGCTTACCGACAAGAAAATTCTAATAAAAGACAAAAAAATTCATGCTGTGTCGGTCTCGGAAATAGCCAAGCTGGCCGAGTACTTCCGGAAAAAGGACAAAATAGAAAAAACCATACAGGAAAGCCGCCTTAGAAACGCCCCTTTAATGACATAGGCTTGTCTGTAACTTCATTTGGGCCTCCCGCTAAGCCATATATGCAAAAGCCACGGATTTTCACGGATTAAGAGGATTTACACGGATTTTAAGAATGAGTCCCCTCCGAAAAGTCTCTTTTTACTTAAAA
>WRNF01000133.1 GCA_009776715.1 Treponema sp.
TGTTTTTAATACTCCTTCTTCAATACAGATATTTCTTTCACACCGAACGACAGTGCTTAGACGGTGGGCAATGACAATAAGCGTTTTGTTCATGCTTGACTGATATATCTCGTCCATTATTTTTGCCTCGGTTTCATTGTCTAGCGACGATGTGGCTTCGTCTAAAACAAGAATTTCAGGATCGTTGTACAAAGCGCGCGCTATGCCTATGCGCTGCTGCTGCCCGCCGGAAAGCTGAATGCCGCCCTGCCCTACTTTTGTCTCAAGCCCGTCTTTTGTTAATAAAAAATCCCAAATATTTGCTTTTTGCAGAGCATCAATAACTTTTTCTGCATCGCATTTAGATCCGTAAGCTACATTTTCGCCGACTGTGCCGTCAAAAAGATAAATGCTCTGCGGGATATACCCGATTTTTTTTCTCCATGAGCGGATGTTTTTTTCCGTAAGCGGGGCTCCGTCAACGGTAATTTCTCCGGAAAGCGGTTTGTGAATGCCAATGACCAGATCGATTAAGGTGGTTTTTCCGCCGCCGCTTTCGCCTGTAACGGCAATTTTTTCCCCCTTGCGTATTTCCAGGGAAATGCCGTTAATTACCTCGTCTCCGGTTGCATATTTAAATGTAATATTTTTTAAGTTAATAACTTCATTAAAACTGACCGGATCGTCTCCTTCCTGTTCAACCGGAAGATGTATAACATCATTAATTTTATCCAGCACATGCAGAAGAAAAGCGATATGATTTACATTGCCAAGCAGCCTGTGCAGGGACGGAAGTATTCGGTACAAGGCAAGCGCGTACATTGAAATCATCGGTATTATCATTGAGCTGTCGTTATTTTTTAAAAGTATGTATATTACCATTGCAATAAGCAGCGAAAATCCCAGGCTCTCCAGAATGCTTTTTGGCATTACGCTTAAGGTATTGCTTATAACCTGTGTTTTCGATGAATCAACCATGGCAGCGCTAAAATTTTTATGCAGATCGTTTTTATTTCCTTTTAACCTGACAAATTTATAATTGCCGAAGGCCTCCATTAGTATTCGGAATGTTTTCATGTTTAATTCAACACGTTTTATGCCAAGGGCTTTATTTTTTTTTATCAAAATATTTAAAAATATTAGTACTAAAACTGCCAATATTAATGTTAAAATTATAGTCATAGACCAGTCAACAATAATCATTAATGCATAGACAAGCATAATTGTGAATAATTCGGTGAACAGCAATAAAATATTATTTGCTATATTGCTTAACTGCCGTGATTCGCTGTTTATTAATCCTACCATTTCACCTGAATTTTTTTGGACATACAGCGTATACGGTATGGAAAGATAGATAGTAAATAATTTTTTAGAGAAAAAATTGCATATTGCCATTGAAAAACGATTCACCAGCCATGTATGGATTATGCTGTACAAGGCGCGAAAAATATAAAAAACAATTATTGCAATGCCAAAAAATACTATAAAATTATTTTTTCCATTTATTCCCAGAAAATCATACACTGTTTTATAAATGCCGCTGTCGATAAGGCCAGGGTCGGATGCAACAGAAATGAACGGCATTATTGCGGTTATGCCTATTGTTTCAACAAGCGAAAAACCAATGGTAATAAAAATTAGGGCAATAAAATATGCCCTATGCTTCTGAGGCAATAAATTGTACAGCTTGCGTAAAGCCGGTAAAATTACATTAACTTTCACAAAAAAACCTATATATTGAACTCTTGCAATAGTTTTGCAAGATCCTCATTAGTAATGGAGATCAACGCCTATAAAAACTTCATTCCATTTGGGAAAGAAACCCCATTTAAGCGGCAGGCCGTCTCTTTTTATTTTTTTAATATCATAACCTAAGCTGCCTCTAAGGTAGAAACTGCGGAAAAAGCCCGGGAAAACAATTATTTCCAGCCCGACTGTGCTTATCATATCCTTAAAATTAAAACGGGTTTTTTCTGCTGTCGGATTTCGGCTGCTCTTTAATTTGCTGTAAGGCCCGCTCCATAGGGCAAGATCGGTAAACGGGGAGAAAAACATTTCAAAATTAAAAAAACGCAGTTTTGGATTGTTAAACCATTCAGACGGCCAAAAACGCAGCACCCTAACCGGAATATCAAGGTTTAACGACAGCATGTTATTCGCCCTAATGTCTTTATTTACCACGCCGCGAATAACGTCGCCGGCAAAGTAGTACGGTATCCATCCGCTGTTTTTATCCGACCAATGCCACCAATGGCGGTATTTAAGCCTTGTATATATGCCGATGTATTTGTTGAAAGGCCAATAGAAGGCAGCGGTGCCGTCAAGNGAAATTTTCACCGGAGCGTCTGTTCTGTCCAAATACCAGTTATACCCATTTGTTATAGANGCATCAAGGCCTTTTTGAAAATTGCCAATCCAGTCAACCCTGCTAAAGCCAATTGTATGGTTGAATGATGTTACCGGACGCAGCGGTTCCTCCATTTTTTGTTTGTGATAATTAATTTTTCCGGTAATTTTTGGAGTATAGATAAGCTCTCCGAAATTGCCTACAATTACGCCAGTTGGTATTTTCCATGAGCCAAAAAGTTCGGTTGTTGCATAGGCGCCATACGTATAATCTGCAAGACCGTAAATTTCAATATTTTCATCACTGTTTTCTTCGTTAACTGTAAGATACTGGTCAAACCCGACATTAAAAAGGGTGGAACGCCAGGGCAGTTCAACCGACAGGCCGGTAATATTTTGATAGTAAAACGGTTCCTTGTAGGTATACTTTATGCTGTGATCAAAATTTATTCTCCAGATTAACCCTGCCGCCAAAAACGGTATATCCGAATCAATAAGAAAATTTACAACATGTTTTTCCTCTTCATCATACTGATATCCAAAATCCACTCTAAGGGCGCTCATGGTTCCAAAAAAATTATAGTCCCTTGCTTTTAACGTTATGCTAAAACCTTCGTTTGAATCGTATTTTGGGTAAGGCAGGACGATAATATTCCCTGTGCCGGTAACATGGATTAACAGAGTTACCGGAATAGGCTGCCCTTCTGTCAGGGATGCCTGTTCATCAATGAAATATTCAATAAACACTTCTTCCAGAACCCGTTGGTTCAGCAGCAATTGCGTTTTATCCTGAATGTACTTTTCCAGTTCTTCCTTGTTTTTTAATATTACCCCTGCCTGGAATTCTCCGTTATACATTAATGCGTAGGGCCGTGTCCGGCCTTTAATAATATCAAATTCGAATGTTGTAATGACAAATTGCGCATCAATTGCATCTTCAGGGGAAATTTCCGGTATTTCGTCTGCGGGTTCAGTTTCTTCTGCTGTTTCCTCTGCGATAAATGTATCATCAGGCATTTCCTGCGAATTAAGAGGATGCAGTGATACAAATATCAGCGCAATTACACTAAATGAAAATTTTTTCAAAATTTTTTCTCCGATAAAAATTGTTATATATATAAATCTGCCAATCTGGACATAACTTTTTCTTCCAGAGGCAAGGCAGAGGCTTTTAGACACATGCTGCAATTACGGGCGGCCGAAACACACTCCGTTCTTTTGCATGATAATAAGATACAATATCATAATATACGGGGGGTTTCAATAGGGTACTGCAAATTTCGCATTGCATAATTACTGTAATTGCTTTTCCATGCATCAATAAGCTTGCTGTGAACGCCGGTAAACGGAACATATTTTAACGTTTTTTATGTTACGTATTCTATTGAATAAATAGATTGAATGTGATATGATTGTTTAATGATTAGTAATATTAAGCAAGGAATAATTTAATCCGTTAAAAAAGGAAAATCATCGTTATGGAAAATTTTTTTACCGTTAAATCAAGAAACAATCCGAAAATATCCGTTAAGGTTGCGGCCGGTCATTTTGCCACCAGCAGCGCCCACCGCAGCCATTATATCGATATATTCGATCTGAAATCCAGCGCAACTGCGGCAAGGGAAGCAGCGCGGGAACTGGCAATACCGTACCGCGGAAACATAGTAGTAGATCTCATTGTCTGCATGGATGGCACAGAAATATTGGGGGCGTATCTTGCAAATGAACTGCTCCAGTCGGGGTTGGGTGTCATCAATGAAGGCAGCGAAATACACATTATCACTCCCACCCTTAGGGCCGATGGGCGATTTATTTTTCACCAAAATGTGCAGGAAAAGATAATGAATAAAAATGTTGTTCTCATGGTGGCTTCCATGTCTACAGGAGTAACTGCCAATAATGTCATGGAATGCCTGTCATATTACTGCTGTAAACTGGTTGGCATTTCAGCCGTTTTCACCGTAGCGCCGTCTGTTAGCGGTCAAATAATTCACTCGTTGTTTTCAAATAACGATATACCGGATTTTAATTTTTACAATCCTTCCAATTGTCCAATGTGCAAAGAAGGGCGTAAGCTAGATGCGGTGTTTAACAGTGAAGGTATTACTAAATTATAATTATCATTAAAAAAGGAGTTTTACAACAATGTTTTGGTCAAACTTTATGCAAACATTTGGGCTTTTGGAAATAACCTTTCCTCAGATTAGCATGATTCTGCTTGCTTTTCTATTAGCCTACCTTGCCATTGTAAAAAAATATGAGCCTTTGCTGCTGCTGCCCATTTCTTTCGGAATGCTAATTGCCAATATTCCCATAGCAGGACTTTCCGCTTATGACGAAGGCGGCTTGCTTTATTATCTTTATCAAGGCATAAAATTGGGAATTTATCCGCCTATGATTTTTTTATGTCTTGGAGCTATTACCGATTTCAGCCCGATTATTGCGAATCCGAAATACTGGCTGATTGGGATTGGGGGGCAGCTTGGCATTTTTGCTTCTTTTGGTCTTGCCTATTTTGCGGGAAATTTGCTTGTTCCCATTATCCCTGGATTTGAGACTTTTACCATACAGCAAGCCGCTACTATCGGCATTATAGGCAGTTCGGATGGGCCAACGGCCATTTACACAGCATTACGGCTTGCACCGGAATTGCTGGCTACAATCGCCATAGCCGCTTATTCATACATGGCCCTTGTTCCTATTATCCAGCCGCCTATAATGAGATTGCTGACTACTCAAAAAGAACGTGTCATTGTCATGCCCGAACCTAAAAAAGTAAGCCAGCGTCAGAGAATTTTTTTCCCGATTGCAGTTGCGCTGGTTACATTATTGTTAGTTCCTACGGCAGGACCGCTTATTGCGATGCTGATGTTAGGAAACCTGATAAAAGAGAGCGGTGTGTCAGAACGAATTTCCAATGCTTTGCAAGGCGATTTATTGAGTATACTTACCATGCTTATAGGGCTTTGCATAGGATCAACGGCAACAGCAGAAAGCATTGTGAATTTTAAAACCATACTTATCATAGTATTAGGCCTATTGGCTTTCGCATTTGGAACCGTTGGAGGCGTTTTGACGGCAAAGCTGTTAAACAAAATAAGCAGAGGTAAAGTAAACCCTCTGATAGGTAATTCCGGCGTATCAGCCATGCCAATGGCTGCACGGGTTTCTCAGAAGCTTGCCCAGGAGTATAACCAATCAAACTTTGTAATAATGCATGCTATGGGGCCAATTTTAGCCAGCACTTTAGGATCAGCAATTGTGGCAGGNATATTTATCTCTATGTTCAGGTAGGCATGTTTCCTGAAATTCTGAAGAGTCTATTTTTTCCGGAAAAAATGCACAGGACGGCGGCATAATATGTGTCAACCTATTTTAGAACTTATCAGGCCAAGAGTTCTTGCTTTTAGCACTGCATCCATTGCGGTGTGCACTTCAAGCTTTTCATAGGCCAGCATTAAATGCCCTTTTACCGTTGGCAGGGCAAGGCTGTTTAGGCGGGCAATCTCCTGGTTTGTATAGCCCTGGGCCAGGAGTTCCAGCATTTTCTTTTGCTGCCTGGATAATTTTACCGGCTTTCCGCTTTTTTT
>WRNF01000134.1 GCA_009776715.1 Treponema sp.
ATTCACTGGTATTCAAAAAACAACAGCGTCTGGAGGCCGGAAAATGTAGGGGAAGCTTTTTTTTGGGGGCTGGAGAATAAATTCCAGTGGGAAATTCCCCTTGGCAAAAGGCCATTTACACAGATAGTTCCCGCATTGTCGTATCAGTACATTGCAAGTTATTTATTAAGTTATGGTTATGCGTTTGCGGACAGGCAGAGAGTTCCGTATTGCCCGGAACATACCATTGGCATGTCGCTGGGATTGCACTGGAAAACAGGTTTGTTATTAATCTGGGGCAATTTTGAAAGCCTTAAATACCATGATACTTTAAACCATACAGTATTAAGCGGACGGTTTTTGGCAAATGTTTCTGTAAATCAAGATATTGGCAAAAGATTTACTGTTTTTGCTGCATTAAAAAATATTCTTAATTCATCGTATGAATCTTTTTATGATTACCCCATGCCGGGAATAACTTTGGACATTGGTTTACGTATAAAATTAGAGGCAAAAAATGAATAGGATATTAATGNTATTAATATTANTGTCAATGATTTCATGCACGNACAATTCGGGGAAAAAAGCTGCATTGGATGGTCCAATTAANAGAATTGTGTCTACCGCTCCATCAAATACCGAAATAATCGTTGATCTGGGCATGGCCGGTAAACTGGTTGCCATTGACCGTCATTCAGCAAATATCGATGGCCTTCCCCAGGGCCTTCCCCTTCTGGATTTTTTCTATCCCGATGCCGAACTGATAATACAACTTAGCCCCGATATAATCATTGCAAGCGGGCATAATCCCACAGGTTCGGGGGAGGACCCTTTCAGGCTTCTGCGGGAGACAGGTATTCCTGTTGTTTATATTTCCATGAGCAAAAGCATTGATGCAATTTACAATGATATAGCGGTTATAGCGGATATCTTAAATGTACAGGAAAAAGGAGAGGAAGTTATAGAAAAAATGAAATTGCAAATAACAGAAATTCAGCAAAAAAATTTATTAATTAAAAATAAAAAATCGCTGTATTTTGAAATATCGCCGGCTCCGGAAATGATGACCTTTGGCAAGGACAGTTATATTAATGACATGATCTCTGTTATTGGCGCACGTAATATTTTTGAAAATGATTATTGGCTGATTAGCCCCGGCGCAGAGGCAATAATAGAACGCAATCCCGATGTCATTCTTACCAATGTTAATTTTATTGACGATCCGGTAAATGAAATAAAAAACCGCATTGGCTTTAACCATATCAATGCGGTTATTAAAGATCAGGTTTTTCAGATAAACAATGATTCTTCGGCACGCCCTTCCCCGCGCATTATTCTTGCATTGCAGCAAATGGCAAAAGCAGTATACCCGGAAATTTATGACTAACAATAAACGCATAACAACAGCCGCAATAGCCTCTTGTTTTGTCATAATTGCCGGTGCTTCCTTTGGAAGCACTACCCTTGGAAGCTCTTCTCTTGGGAGTTCCGGAATAAGCCTGTCCGAAACATTTTTAATTATTTTGAATAAAATTTTTAATATACCCGCAGACGGCATTGATCCAAAAAATATTTCCATTGTGTGGATGCTGCGGCTGCCGCGCGTTCTGCTTGCTTTTATTGCAGGCGGCAGCCTTGCCGTAAGCGGCGCAGTCTGCCAGTCCGCACTGCGAAACCCTCTTGCCTCGCCCTATATTCTGGGCGTTTCTTCCGGCGCATCGCTCGGAGTCGGCATTTTTATCGTTGGGGGAATATCCATTCCTCTGATGCACGGTTTTGAGCTGCCGTTTGCCGGTTTAATTTTCGGGTTTGTTACCGTCTTTTTTGTCGCGGCACTGTCATCAAGACTGGATAAATCAATGGCAAATAACACTGTCATTCTCTGCGGAATGATTATTTCGCTTTTTCTGAATGCGGCGCTTATGATTTTAAGCGCAATTTTTTCTGATGACATTAAACGCATTGTGCTTTGGCAAATGGGAAGTTTTTCCATGCGCGGATGGGCATATATACAATTGCTGCTGCCATTTACGGTTATCGGCATTATTGGCATTTTCCGCTATTCAAGAGAAATGGACATTATTTCGTTAAGCGATGATTTGGCAAAAACATGCGGCGTGGAAACCGGTTCTTTACGAAAAAAGCTGCTGCTTTTTACCGCAATTTTATCCGGGACTACCGTTGCTGCCTGCGGCGTTATAGGTTTTGTTGATTTGATTACGCCTCACATAGCAAGAAAAATTACCGGATCAAGGCATAAGGCCCTTATTCCAATGTCTTTTTTACTAGGCGGCTCATTAATGGTGTTGGCCGATCTTGCCGCAAGAACAGTAATTTCGCCGTCTGAACTTCCGGTCGGAGCAGTAACTGCCCTTATTGGGGTGCCGTTTTTTATGGCAGTGTTTTTTAAGGGAAGAAAATGCTCGAAATAAAGAATTTATGCGCAGGTTATAATGGCAGTGCTGTTTTGCGCAATATACATTTTACTGTTACACCGGGGGATTTTTTTTGCGTGCTTGGACCAAACGGCTGCGGGAAAAGCACATTGTTAAAGACAATTGCCCGGTTAATTAATTACCAGGGACAAATATGCCTTAATGAAAAAAATATTTCCGCTTTGTCCAGAAAGGAACTTGCCGCCAAAATAAGCCTGCTGGAGCAGAGCCAACGGTTTTTCTTTTCATTTTCGGTACAAGAAACCGTTTCGATGGGAAGGTATCCTTATTCCAAAGGCTTTTTAAAAGACCTAAGCGGCAGCGACAAGACTGTTATAGAAAAAATCATGCATGAACTGGATATTTGGGACATTAAGGATCGCATAACCGATGAAATTTCCGGCGGGCAATTGCAGCGGGTATTTCTGGCCAGGGCATTGGCGCAAACGCCGGAGGTAATTTTGCTGGATGAGCCAACCAATAACCTTGATTTAAAATATCAAATTGAACTGTTCCAGTTTTTAAAATCATGGGTTAAGGAAAATAAAACAATGCTCATTGCGGTATGCCACGACCTTAATTTAGCCCGCTTTTTTGGAGACTCTGCAATTGTAATACACAATAGCGCTATCGCCGCTAATGGAAATGTAAACGAAATCCTTGACAATAAAATTATGCAATCGGTTTACGGAATTGATGTTCGTGCTTTTATGCTGGAATCTTTGGAAAAATGGAAATAACCAGCCTTGCAGTAAATTTGCATAAATATTATAATTACTTCATGAATCAAGACAAAGTAAAAGAACAATTATTGCTGGTAGAGAATGCTCCACTGGAATTTTCGCTTGTTTTTTCCGGAAAGAAAAGCAAAAAGGTAAACGGCCTTTATAAGCCGGAAACCCGCGAGATTATCATCCACAACCGGAATTTTGAGCACAATGCCGCCGGGGAAAATTTGCTTATGTACACGGCAATTCATGAATATGCGCATCACATTCATGCCTGTTCGAAAGGGGGCAAACTGCCTTCACGGGCGCATAACTCTGAATTTTGGGCAGTGTTCCATTCGCTGCTGGAAAAAGCCGAGGCAAAAAAAATCTACCGCGATGTTTTTGCAGAATCGCCGGAACTTGGCGCTTTAACCGAAGTTATAAAGAAAAAATTTATTNTTGAAAACGGCAGTATCGTTAAAGAAATGGGGAAACATTTATTAAAAGCGCACGAGTTATGCACTAAAATTGGAGTACGCTTTGAAGATTATGTTGACCGTATGCTATGTATACCGCGTTCGGCGGCAAATATGGCGATTAAAATGTTTAATTACGATTTGAATCCGCAGATTGGCGCTGAAAATATGCGCTTTCTTGCAGGCATTCGCGATAATGACAAACGCAGCGCAGCAGAAGCAGCTTTGCTCAAAGGAAAAAGCCCCGATACAGTAAAGGCCGCAGTCAGAAAAAAAGAAAACGGAGAAGACGATATGTCTTCTAACGGAATATTGAACAGGCTGGAACAGGAAAAGAGCCGCCTTGAACGGACAATTGAAACCTTGTCAAAGCGGCTGGAAGAAATAAAAAAAGAATTAAACACAATGCACAAGGAGTAATACCATGAACAATAATCCTAAGCAAATTCCGAACAGGATAAAAGAATTAAGGGAAGTGCTTGAAATTAGCGCAATGGATATGGCCAAAGATATTAATGTTACCTTTGAGGTTTACAGTAAATTGGAAAACGGGGAACAGGACATTCCAATAAGCATGCTGTATGCCATTGCGGGAAGGCTGGGTGTTGATGTCACTGTCCTGATGACCGGAGAAGATCCCCGCATGGAAAGCGCTGCTGTATGCAGGAACGGAAAAGGGGTTCAGATTGAACGTTATCCCGGATATGAATATGCCAGCCTGGCTTACAATTTTAAGGGCAGAACAATGGAACCGCTGTTGGTTTATCTTGATGCCTCCCGTCCCCCCGCTGCAAAGGTTTCACATTCCGGGCAGGAATTTAACTATGTGGTCGAAGGTTTAATGAAAGTTACCGTAGGCACAGCGGAATATTTTCTTGGGGAAGGCGATTCCATTTACTTTGATGCAGCTTTGCCGCATAGCCAAAACGCAATTGACGGCACAGCCCGCTTTATTACTATTATTCAGGAATAATTTTATGAACGATTTACTTTCACGTTACTGTCCACGGACAGATTTTGACAGCTATGAAGATTTTTATGCACATTACCGCTGCAATGTGCCGGATAATTTTAACTTTGCTTACGATATTGTTGACGAATGGGCGCATCTCCAGCCGGAAAAGTTAGCCCTTTTGTACACCGATGATTCCGGCGTGATGCGCTCTTTTACATTTGCCGACATCAAGCGATTGTCTAATAAAGCAGCTAACGCCCTCACAGCACTGGGCATACAAAAGGGCGACATCGTTATGCTGATACTCAAGCAGCGGCCCGAGGTGTGGGTAATAATGTGCGCACTGGAAAAAATCGGCGCTGTGTGCATTCCCGGCACCTATCAGCTTACTGCACATGACCTTGAATACCGCTGCAATATTGCCGAAGTTAAACTTCTGGTTACCGTGGACGATCCGGCATTGCTTGCCGATATTGCCCTTGCAAAACCAAAATGCGGCAAACTGGAAACAGTTGCCGTCATCGGAGAAAATTATCTTCCGTCCACAGACAATTACATTAATCTTTCGCAGAAAATTGAAAAAGCAAGCGAATGTTTTCAGCGCATACCATGCAGGACCGAAGACCCCATGCTGATTTATTTTTCTTCCGGCACTTCGGGAATGCCCAAAATGGTGCTGCATAACCACAGCCTTCCTTTGGGGCATATTGTTACCGCCAAATACTGGCAGTGCGTTGAAGACGGAAAAGTGCATTTAACCCAAACCGATTCAGGCTGGGCAAAATTTGCCTGGGGCAAAATTTACGGGCAGTGGATTTGCGGAGCAGCGGTAGGCGTGTATGACACAGATAAATTTACTCCCCAGGGGATGCTGGAAGCATTGCAGCGGCTAAAGCCGGCAACTTTTTGCGCGCCGGCAACAATTTTCCGTTATTTGATAAAGGAAGACCTTTCCGCTTATGATTTTAGCTTTATCCGGCACACATCGGTTGCGGGTGAACCTTTAAGCCCCGAAGTTTACAACAGGTTAAAAGCGCTTACCGGCCTTGAAATTTACGAAGGGTTCGGCCAGTCGGAAACATCAGTAATGGCGGCAGTGTTTAAGTGGCTGCCGGTTAGGCCGGGTTCAATGGGCAAACGTTCTCCATTATTCGATATTACGCTGCTGGATGAAAACGGCACCCCCTGCGATGACGGCCTTGTGGGAAACATGAGCGTAGCCGCCGCAGGCAAAAATATGTATGAACAGGAAACGGAAGAGGCAATAACGCAAGCCGGGCCGTCGG
>WRNF01000135.1 GCA_009776715.1 Treponema sp.
GCGGATACCATGTTATTGCCATGCTATTCGTACCGGGCAGCTTTTTCTGTACGCCTAGTTTTTGATTTTATTAAAAGGTCTATTCAAGCGGGGAATTCCATAATGTTTTGCCGCGCCGCGCCCGCTCCCTCTTGCCGGCCGGTTCTCGACAATACAGGTCAAGTTTAACCTGGCAAGCATGGTATGCTGGGTACTTACCCATCGCATGCAATCAATAAACTCCGTCGTATTGTGGCAGTTCTTGCCCCGAAGGATCGGTAGCAGGCCGGCAAAGGGCGGGCAGGCGGCTGGGGTTTTTATTTGAACAAGCCGCCCCAGTACATGGACGTACTGGGGGCGTAGAATATTTTTTATTCGCAACATCTGGTTTATTACCTCGCTGCTTGCAGCGGTACGAAGGAATATAATCATTAGGCAGATGGTATTAAACCAGATGACATTTAATAAATTTCCTTACAGAACGATTCTTCTGTTATGCGAAGTGTCTATTTTTTATTATTATCTCAATACAATAAAATTTACAACTCCTGTTTTTTTTCGTAATTCATCGCTTGTTAAATAATCCAGTTCAATATTTGTCGAAATTATTATTCGTACCTAATTTTCTGATACTGGAACACCCCAAAACAAGCTTTGTGCTAAATCAGTTTTACTGCTACGACTTGCAATACCATAAGCAAATGGTATATTTATATCAACGGAACTCGCTGCAAGTTTTGCTAAAGATTCATCAGAAGCAGAGCTTCCACTAGTTATTGTTACAGCATAAAGCCCTTCTTCTAAATAATTTGTACTACCGACTTTTGTAGATACACAGGATCCAAGAAGCATTATTGCAATGGATATCCAAATTAATTTAGCTTTCATTTTATTCCTCCTATAATTTTGTGTATTAGTTATCCAACATTATTTATGATTATTATATAACTTTCACTTAATATTGTAAAGACATTTTTAAAATAAAATAGATAAGCATTTTATATAATAAATAATTCTGAATTAAGTGTTTTTACCCTTTTATGTATATCAAAAATTAAATATGCATTACGCATAACTGATTTTAAACGCCATGCAAAATTCAGCGTTTTTCTCTTGACAAAACATGAAAAATGCGATTTAATTATATATTATTATAGAAAATTTTTGGTTTAAACAGGCAAAAAATAATTGGAGATTTTATGAAAAAGTTAATAATGATTATCGTAATTATTTCGTTTTTAATTTCTTTTTTTACCGCTTGCGATGGGAAAGATATTTTAAACGAAGATATGAACTTTACTGTAACATTTGATTTAGATGACGGCAATATTGAAGGCAATACAGCTTCTATAAAAATTACAGTAAAATCCGGTGATGTTATTACAAATTTACCTATACCCGAAAAAATAGATTATATTTTTGGCGGCTGGTTCTATGAAAAATTTGGGCGAGGCAATGAATTTACCTCATCAACAGCAGTAACATCAGATATGATCGTTTATGCAAAATGGACAACTAAAATACCAATAGAAGATATGATATCATTTGAAAATTATCCGATTGTTGACGGCTCAACATCTACATATTCGTTAAGTCAGTTGATTGCTTGCAAATTTTTGGATATTCCATATTCTTGGAGTACGCCATATCCTCCAATCGAATGGGCTTTACAACCTTCAATCAATTCGCTTCCTGAACAATATAGGCGTTTTTTTGCTGATCGTGTCATGAGATCCCAAACACATGATGCATTTTTAATTTTAATCAGTGGCGGTGCAGATATTATCCTTACACACCGGACTATTTCTCCTGATGAAAAAGCCCATGCGGATGCTACTAGCGTTACGCTAATAGAAGCACCCATAGCATTGGATGCTTTTAATTTTATTGTTAATAAAAATAATCCAGTTAAATCACTGACGGTTAATAAAATTCAAAAAATATACATAGGAGAAATTACAAATTGGTCAGAACTTGGCGGAAACAATGAAGAAATTCGGGTATTTACCCGCCCCCGCAATTCGGGCAGTGAAGAAGTATTCAGAACATTGGTAATGGATGGCTTGGAACCTGTTGATTTTCCTACGGCACCAATCGTTTCAATGTGGGGTGTTTTTCCAGAAGTGAGAAGTTATGAGGATGCAATATGCTATACATTTAATGCATTTAAAGAAAGAGAAGCACAATTTCCTGATACCGAAGTGCCCAAAATATCCATCAATGGTTTTATTCCCGATGAAAGTACGATTGCTGACAGATCATATCCTTTCATTATTGAAGTATACGTCGCCATTCGCTCTGATTTAGATCGTAATTCAATGGCATATAAACTATATGAATGGATGCAAACAAATAATATAAATCCAATGATTATTGAATGTGGATTTATTCCAAAATAAATTAAGGTGGGCTGGAACGTCGTCAATCTTAAATGCCTGCGGTGGTTATATAACCAGCATACCATGTCTGCCAGGTTGAACTTGACCTGCATTGTCGAGAACCGTCCGGCAAGGGGGAGCGGGCGCGGCGCGGCAAAACATTATGGGATTCTCCGCTGGAGTAGACATTTTAATAAAATCAAAAACTTGGCGTACAGAAAAAGCTGCCCGGTACGAATAGCATGGCAATAACCTGATATCTGCAAACCGGGCTTTGATAAGACGGATGCCATAAACCGGGCAGGGGCTATGCAAGCGGGCTCCACCATCTGGTTTGCCGCGCCGCGCCCGCTCCCTCTTGCCGGTTTTACGGAATAATGCGGGGCAAGTTTAACGCGAAGGGCGGGGCGTCAGTTTGTGTAAAAAACCTTTGCTGCAAAAGCGCTTAAAACATTGCCGGATTCCTGTGCCGAATCATCTTCATTTGACAACAGCAGATCCGCTCCGTGAAAATGTTCGGGCATTTTAAAGCTCTGCTTTTTATCTGAAAAATTGCAGATAACAAGGAGTTTTTCCCCTTCGTAACTGCGGCTGTACATAAACAGGGCGGGGTCATCGGGCAGGAGCAGTTCAAAATCGCCGAGGGTGATAATGTCCATCTCTTTGCGCAGATGAATGAGCTTTTTGTAAAAAGTGAATACCGAATCGCCCCGGTGGATCTGTTCTTCGGCGTTTATTTCACGGTAATTGGGGTTCAGCATTATCCACGGCTCGCCCGTGGTAAACCCGGCCCCGGGCCCGTCGTTCCAGTGCATGGGCGTGCGGGCGTTGTCGCGGCTTTTCCGGCGCAGGTAACGGAGCATGTCCGTTCCGCTTATTCGTTTTTCCCGTGAAACATATGTTTCATACGCGTTGATGCTTTCCAAATCGCGGTAATCGCCGATACCGGCGAAGGGGGCGTTGGTCATTCCGAGCTCTTCGCCCTGGTAGACATAAGGGGTGCCCTGCATGAAATGCAGGCAGGCCGCCAGCATTTTTGCCGATTTTTCGCGGTATTCCCCTTCGTCTCCAAGGCGCGAAACGATGCGCGGCTGGTCGTGGTTGCACCAGTACAGGCTGTTCCAGGCGCGGCCGTAAAGCCCGTTCTGCCAGCGCGCCAGCACCTTTTTCAGCGCGGCAAGGTCTATTTTGCTGTCGTTCCACTTAAACGTTTCGCCGCCGTCCAGATCCATGTGCTCGAACTGGAACACCATGTTAAGTTCAGTGCCCTCGGTGTTGGCGTAGCGGGCCGCTTCTTCAAGCGTTACGCCGGAGGCCTCGCCGACGGTCATTGCGTCGTAACGGCTCAGCACCTCGCGCCGCATTTCCTGCAAAAATTCGTGCACGCGGGGGCCGTTGGCGCAGAGTTTGCCCGCCTGGCCGTCGGGAAAATCATGCGGTTTTGAAATAAGGCTGATAACGTCCATCCGGAAGCCGTCAATCCCCTTGTCCAGCCACCAGCGCATCATGCTGTAAATTTCTTCGCGGAGGACGGGGTTTTCCCAGTTCAGATCGGGCTGGTACGGTGAAAAAAGGTGCAGGTAATACTGGCCCGACGCTTCGTCAAAAGTCCAGGCCGGGCCTCCGAACCAGGCTTTCCAGTTATTCGGCGGGCCGCCGTCTTTGCCGTCCCGCCAGATGTAGTAGCCGCGTTTCGGGCTGTTCCGGCCGGCACGGCTTTCGGCAAACCAGGGATGCTCGTCGGAACTGTGGTTGACGACCAGATCCATGACGATCTTCAAGCCCCGCCCCCGGGCTTTTTCCAGCAGGTTTTCAAAACCGGCCATTGTGCCGAATTCGGGGTTAATCGCCCGGTAATCGCTTATGTCATAACCGTTGTCACGCATCGGGCTTTTGTAGACGGGCGAAAGCCATAAAACGTCCACGCCCAGGTCTTTTAGGTAGCCCAGTTTGGAGGTTATGCCGTTAATATCCCCGATGCCGTCGCCGTTGGAATCGCAAAAGCTCCGGGGATAAATTTGATAAACGACAGACTTTTTCCACCATTGCGGCTTCAACGGTATTACCCTTTGACAGAACCTTCAACCATGCCCTTGATAATGTGCTTTTGCAGTATAAGGAACACAATGATGATTGGAAGCATTGTCATCAGGGTTGCGGTAAGTATGAGATCCCATTTTTTAACGAAGGAGCCCACAAAACCCGCTACCGCCAGCGGAAGAGTCCGTACCACGTTGCCGGAGCCGAGCACCAGCAGGGGCAAAAGGTAGTCGTTCCAGATCCAGATGCTGTTCAGGATAATTACGGTGACAATAATCGGAGTCAGGATCGGGAACACTATTCGGAAAAAAGTCGCCGGTTTTGTACACCCGTCAATGGTTGCCGCTTCTTCAAGTTCCAGCGGAACCGATTTTATAAAGCCGTGGAACAGGAATACCGTGAGCGACGAACCAAAACCGAGGTACGCCAGAATGATCCCCGGATAATTCTGCAGCAGCCTGAACGGGGTACCCATAAGGCCCAGTTTAACTTCAATTAAGTGAAACCAGGAAATAAGGGGGAACATTACTACCTGAAACGGTATTACCATTGCCGCGACGAAAACCATGAATATCGCGTTGGACAGTCTGGTTTTTGTACGGACAAGAACCCACGAAGCCATAGACGAGATAAGCACCAGAAGCCCTACCGCGCCGACCGTTATAACAAGCGATGAAAAAAACGATGACGGGTAACGGACGTTGGGGCTTTCGATTACCGTTTTGACATTTGCAAAAAGCTGCGCGGGGCTTTCGGGAAGGGCCAGGGGATCCATGATAATGGTAAGCGACGGTTTTGACGAATTTATCAATACCAGGAAGAAAGGAATCATGTAAAGAAGGAAAAGTGCAATCGCGACTATTTCCAGAGTTACTGCTTTGCGCGTTTTCATTACATTTCAATCTCCTTTCTTTTGTTATAGTATACCTGTACCAGAGAAATTACCGTTAGCACAACAAAGAAGAGCACCGCTTTTGCCTGTCCCTGCGCAAGCTGGCGGAAGGCGAACGCCGTCTGATAGATATTCAGGGCCAGGAATTCGTTTGTCATTAGCGCCTTGCCCATAAACATTCCCGATGGCCCTCCGGCGGTCAGGGCGAAATTCACGTCGAACTGCTTGAATGAATTTACCAGCGTAAGGAACATTGATACCGTGAATGCCGGGGCGACAAGGGGGAACATGATGTGCCTCAGCCTTTGCCCGTAATTCGCGCCGTCAATTTCCGCCGCTTCCAGCAATGACGCGGGAATGCCCTGAATGGCAGCTACATAGATCATCATTATATAACCGGCGTACTGCCAAGTGCCGACAATGATAATTGCAAGCAGCGCCAGATACCTGTCTGCGAGGAACTGGTGTTCCTTAAGCCAGGTAAAGCCAACCATGCCCCCGAACGACGGTATCGCGTTGTTAAAAATAAACTGCCAGATATAACCCAGA
>WRNF01000136.1 GCA_009776715.1 Treponema sp.
AGGCGCCTGCACAGCGACCGCACAAATTCAGCATCGCCTGAACGTTCCGCTTCCGGCCGTATGCCGTGTTCAACATGAATGCACCGAATGGATATGGGCGGCGGCGTGTTTTTTCTTATCGAAGCAAGAGCGGCAAGCATTGCAGTGGAGTCCGCCCCGCCCGAAACCGAAGCTAAGAATATTGTTTCCTGCGGAAAGGTTCGGAGGACATCTAAAATGACATTTTCAAAAGATTCAGAAATATTTCCTCTTAAATAACGATAACTACTCACTAACCACTATTATGCTTTTTTCTCCGGAGCAGGGGCCGCGGCAGGGCTTGCGCCAGCCTCGTCTTCAGTTCCAACTGCAACTGACTCGGCCTTGGCGTATTTAACAATAGCCACTGCCTGATCAGGAACGGAGATAAGCCGTATGCCTTCAGCAAGAGGAATATCACGGACAAATAAAGATTGATTAACTTTTAGTTCTGATATATCAATTTCGATCCGTTCCGGAAGGTCCTTGGGCAGGCATTCAACTTCAATTTCATGCAAAGGATTCTCCAGATTTCCTCCTTCGCGGACGCCAACAGGGGTTCCGGTTAAAACCAGGGACACTTTTGCTCTTAAAAGGACTCCGCTTTCAACCTCGTAAAAATCAACATGAAGGATGTTCCCGTCAATGATATTCCGTTGTGTGCTTTTAACAAAAGCATCATAAGATTTATCCTCAACCTTAATCTCTACAATGGTACTTTCAGAAATTCCTTTTATGCTTTTTACAAATTCCTTTGCGTCAAGATATAACGAAACCGCATTGCCGCTTCTTCCGTACATTACTGCCGGGATGCCTCCGGCCCGCCTAATCCGGCGTGCTTCTGCCGATCCTTTTCCCTGCCTGTTTTTTGCCAATACAACTACCTTGCTCATACCATATCCTCTCTTGTATATTTCTCTAAATTACGGAAATACCCAACAATTCCTGTCAGGCTTTTTTTTCCCTTGCTCTATTCTGCATTATCTGCAGAAAAAATCCTGGGACGACAGGAATTGAACCTGTGAATGCCGGAGCCAAAACCCGGTGGCTTACCGCTTGCCTACGTCCCAATGAAAGTTATTTTATCAGAAAAAGGCAATTCATTTCAAGCTAAATCCATGTTTTATTTCAGAAAATTTTCTATAAAGAAATCTATTTTTCTGCCGAAAATGAAGTGTATCATTATAAAGGCATACAACCCGATAGACGGAATTAAAACGCCTATCTCGGATTTAACACGGGAGGGAGGTTATTTTGACATATAATAATGCATTATCCACATATAAAGAAACCCGGATAACAACAGCAAGCCAGGGGCAGCTTATCATCATGTTATACAGTGAAGCGGTTAGGCAGCTTGACAGAGCTATAAGCATCCTGGAATTGAATGATGCGGGAAAAAAAGATCCGGGCAGGATCGAAATAATCAGCAAAGCGATAGTAAAAACCCAGGAAATTGTTTCTGAACTGATGGTTTCTCTTGATTTTGAAGAAGGCGGCGAAATTGCTAAAAACCTGTTTTCTTTGTACACATGGTTTAACCGTGAATTAATGGAAGCAAATATCGGCCAGGATGCCCGGCGAATTCAGATAATCCGAAACCATATTGAAGTGCTTCGCAGCGCATGGCAGGATATTGTTGCATCTAACCTTGCTGAAAATGTCAACCGTGAAGTAATGGGCGTAAATATTGCAGGTTAATGTAAATTGCAGGAGGGGACATTGGAAACAACAGTGATTAATGAAGTAGAGCTTGCTCAAAGGATTGCGGTTTTAAATCGCTTTAAAAATTTGCTTAATCAACAGCGGGACCGTTTCCGCAATTATATTGCAGTTCTGGAAAAACAGCAGTATATAATAAGCGACTGCACTGCAGAAGAACTCTTGGCCCATGTTGAACTTGAAGAACAAATTGTTACAGATATTTTTGCCATTCAAAAAGTTATTGATCCTCTGGAAGAAATGTATAATAAAGTTATGCCTTTTCCATCAGATGATGATGTTCCCAGATTAAAACAGGCGCTGGAGGAACTTAAAACTCAGGCAGTAACCCAATCGTCTTATAACAAAAATCTTTTATCCGAACGTTTAACGGAAATTCGCCATGAAATAACGGCATTAAAAAACAACCCCTTGCTTGTAAATTCAAGAAATTTTGTGTACCGCAATTCCAGTTCAGCCGTTTTGGTTGATATGGAAGGATAAAAATGGAAAAGGTTCTAGAGCTTCTCCGTGATTCAGGGGCTATGCTTGAAGGGCATTTTCAGTTAAGTTCGGGCCGGCATTCAGACAAATATTTCCAATGCGCAAAATTGCTGCAATACCCCGATAAAGCTAAAGCGGCGCTTGCTGTTGTAACAGAAAAAATCCAGTTAGAAATAAAGGCCGGCCTGCTAAAAATAGACGCTGTTGCAGGCCCTGCGATGGGCGGCATAATTGTTGCTTATGAACTGGGCAGGCAGCTCGGCCTTCCTGCATTGTTTACCGAGCGCGACGGTTCAGGCATAATGGTTCTTCGGCGCGGCTTTGAACTTCAGGCCGGGCAGAGCATTTTAATTGCCGAAGATGTGGTAACAACAGGGAAATCATACAGAGAATGCGCTGCCGCCCTGGAAAATCTGGGAGTTAAGATCGCNGCAGCGGCATGCATTGTTGACAGAAGGCAGGAAGAGGAAGAATCTTTGCTTCCGTTTTTTGCAGCTTGTAAGGTAATGGCCGCAAACTGGGAAACAGACGACTGTTTATTGTGCAAACAAGGAATTCCTGCCGAAAAGCCAGGATCAAGAAAATTTCAGGATAGAAAATTTCAGGATAGGTAGATTGATGAAAGCAGCGGAGCCTTTTTCTATTGTTTATGAAGACAAAGATATAATCGCAGTGAATAAAATGCCCGGCATATCAGTGGGAGGCAGCCGCTGGGATCAATCTCTGCCGCGGCTGGACAAACTTGTTGCCGGCAAAGCGCTTAACTCGGACAAAATCTTTACAGTGCACCGCATTGACCGTGAGACCTCTGGCCTTGTGGTTTTTGCAAAAAACGAAGATGCCCACAGAAAGCTTTCGGCTGCTTTTGACGAAAAAAAAGTCAAAAAACGCTACATTGCCATTGTCCACGGGCGCCCTCTTTGGAAGGACACTGTCTGCGATCTTCCGCTTCTTCCTGACGGAAATAAATTGCATCATACCATAATAGACAAGTACCAGGGGAAAAAATCAGTCACCGTTTTTAGGCTTTTATGCAGTGCCGGCAATTTCAGCGTCCTTGAAGCCCTGCCCGAGACNGGCAGNACNCATCAAATACGCGTCCATGCGGCGGCNCTTGGGCATCTTGTTGTCTGCGATGCAATTTACGGCAAAGAAACCCCGGTGTTCCTTTCAGCTTTTAAAAAAGGCTGGCGCGGAGATCCCTTAAAAGAAAAACCCTTGCTGGCAAGGCTGGGCCTCCATGCGGCAGAAATCTGCCTGCCAAAGGAAATAATTGGAACAGCGGCAGTTGGAACGGAGGAAATGCTAAAAATACAAATACCGCTTCCCCGTGATATGGCTGCGCTTGTCAAACAAATGGAAAAAGAAGGCGGAAAAGCAGTGGGTGTAGCGATTTAAAAGCAATGTAGGGAACCTCTAAAAACTTCAGTTTTTTGAGGTTTTCCTACCAGTAGGAGAAAATTGCATTTTCGTAAGTTGTTACCACATAAGGAATTAGCAATTTTCTCCAAGGCACCTCTAAAAACCTAACCGAGGTTTTTAGAGGTGCCCGGTGGCTAAAATATTGCAATAATGAATGATTTCTATTGAAAAATAGAGAATAATTGATTATTATATAAGTAGGTATCTTTTTGATAGCAGGTATCTTTTTATAGTAACAGAGATAAAGAATCAGGAGGTTTTATGACAAACAAGAAGTATCTCTTTTTAATTTTGATTATCAGTTCTAGTCTGGTAATGGTTCTGGCGGATTTCCTAATACTCATATTTTTTGGGCATTCGTTAAGTTCCATTTTCTTAAAACTAAGCCTTCCGGCTCTTGGTTTTTTAGCCCTGTACATTTTTATTTTAGGACGAAACGCACGGTGCTTTGCGCAAAATTTTTTTGACGGGGTTGAAAATAATATGTTTTATGCCCGGTTAAAAAAATTGGGGTCTGTGCCAATCAAGATGATTGGTTTAAATGTGGCGGTTCATGCTGT
Organism: Treponema sp.; assembly: GCA_009776715.1. The sequence goes on from WRNF01000136.1 coordinate 4,206, forward strand.
ATTTTTAAGCAGCGTTTATTTTATAAACGGGTATCTGGAAATTGACAACTCTATGCGAGGGATGCTTTATATTACATCGCTGGCATTTGGGATACTTGTGGGAACTATTGTCTATGTGGTAAGCGACGGCCTGGTTTCACTTACTTTAATAGGACACAACTTTACCAGTTATCCGCGCAATCTTCGCGAGGGAAGGCAAGCCCTAAAGGCAATAATTGTTCCATTGACAGTTGCAGTGCTGGGGGTGTTATTTACCAGTTCAGTTACAATGCTCAGCATGAGATTTGAAGGGAATATGATGCTTTATATTCCCGTTACCGTATTTCTGTTATGCATCGCCTTCCTTGGCATTCAATTAAAGAAAAACACTACAAGAGTTTTTGCTTCGGTAATTGAACAATTGGAAAACCTTTCCTCCGATCAGAAAGACATAACCAAGCGCGTTACTGTTTGTTCAGTAGACGAACTGGGCACCATTACCGGAATGGTGAATACTTTTTGCAGTCAATTGAACAACGGAATCAGGAACATTAAAAAAGAATCGTTTTTCCTGTCTGATATAGTTAATGATCTTGCATCAAATATGAACGAGACAGCCGCGGCAGTAAACGAGATCAACGCCAATATTCAGAATATCAAAACCCGGGTTTTAAACCAGAGTTCAAGCGTATCTGAAACACACGCCACAATGAAACAGCTTGTGGGTTATATTAATAAACTCAACGGCCATGTTGAAAAACAAAGCGGCAATATTACACAGGCTTCAAGCGCCATTGAAGAAATGGTAGCTAATATTCAGTCTGTTACAGGTACACTCACCAACAATGCCGCCAATACACACACATTAAGGGAAGCCGCAGAAGCAGGGCATACAGGCTTGCAGGAAGTTGCCTCACACATTCAGGAAGTTTCCCATGAATCGGATGGGCTTTTAGAGATTAATTCGGTAATGGCGAATATTGCCAGCCAGACAAATTTACTCTCGATGAACGCTGCAATAGAAGCGGCTCATGCGGGGGAAGCAGGCAAGGGCTTTGCTGTTGTTGCCGATGAAATCCGCAAGCTGGCTGAAAACTCCAGCCGCCAGTCCAAAACCATCGGCAGCGTGCTTAAAAAAATTAAAGGTTCAATTGACCTGATAACTCATTCCACCGAAAACGTGCTCAATAAATTTGAAGCCATTGATTTAAGCGTTAATACTGTTGCGGATCAGGAAGAAAACCTTCGTTATTCGATGGAAGAACAAGGGCAGGGCAACAAGCTTCTTCTTGAGAGGGTTACAGAGATAAATGAAATTACCCACAAGGTAAGTTCCGGTTCCATAGAAATGTATGAAGGCGCAAAAGAAGTTATCAGTGAAAGCGAAAACCTGGACAGATCAACCCAGGAGATATCATCCGGCATGAACGAGATGGCTGTGGGAGCAGAACATATCAATCTGGCAGTAAACCATGTCAGCGAGATAAGCATTAAAAACCGCGAGGCCATTAATGTATTATTAAAAGAAGTTGATTGTTTTAAAGTTGATTAATGTACTGCTTTAGCTGAACTTGCCGTTTTACGGGCAAGCATATAAGGTGTGTTAGGAAGTGGCATTTTTTATTTGCCAGTATTCCTGTCTTTTGATAAATG
>WRNF01000137.1 GCA_009776715.1 Treponema sp.
ATCAGGAAGTGTTAGAGAAAATTAAATCTTTTTCCCATCCAAACATCAATTCAATTTTAGACTACGGTGAATACAACGGCAGGTTCTTTACTGTTCTTGAATACGCCCAAGGCGGCGCTCTGGATGATAAACTGCCAAACGGCAGATACAGGTACCTTCCCATGAACGATGACGAGGTTTTGCAAGTTGCAAGGGAGGCAATTGAGGCTCTTGAGGCATGCCGTAATGCCGGGATAATTCACAGGGATATTAAGCCCGGCAATCTTTTCTATAAAAATCTGGAAACTCTTCCTGGCGGCAAGTTAAAAGGCTCAAGTTTATTGCTGGGTGATTTCGGCATTGCAAGCCTCTTTGAGGTTGACTCGGGAATGAGCAAACACCTAACAGAAACCGGAGCGCGTACCGAAGGTTATGCCGCGCCGGAGGCTTATTCCGGAGTCATTGGCCCGGAATACGATTACTATTCCCTGGGGATTACGCTTTGGGCGCTGCTTACAGGCAAGGAACCTTTTGTCAATGAAGAAGGGCACGCTTTGTATCCGGGGCAAATAACGCTTAACACAATTCAGGGCAAAACCGTTGAAAACCTGCTTTCCCGTTCTCCTCAAATGAGCGCTTCAATGCAAAAACTCATTAGGGGGCTTTTAACAGTGCGCCACGATAAACGGTGGAAAAAAGATGAGGTAACGCGCCATATAGCTGGCGGGAATGTCGATGTGTACAATGAAGAGCGGACCCTTCCGCTTGTGGAAATCGGCGGCGAAAGCTGTGCATCATATCAGGAAATCGCTCAGGCTATCATAAAATATCCGGAAGAAGGTAAAAAGTTTGTCTTTAAAGGCAAACTTCCAGCTTATCTTATCAAGATTGATCAAAAACTTGCAGACAGAATACTCGATTTAATTGACAGTTACAGCGCGGAAAAACGGGAAGACGAAGGCACGGTTTTTATAGCTTATTCTTTATGCCCAAACATAGCTTTTCCGCTGGATCATGGCCTTTCAATTAACAACCTGGAAGAAATGTTTACTGTTCTGAATACTGCCCCTGAAGCGATTTTGCCTTTTCTTAGGGACGAAAAGAGAGGTTTTTACGCCTACCTTGATGCCATTGGCCTTAGCGAGCAGGGCAGGAAGGTAAAAGAAATCGTAAGCGCCGCTTCCGGGGGCATCAGGGCGGTGCCGCGGATTATCACTGCATTTCAAGGTAACGAAATTACTCCCTTCCAGGACGGAATTAACAACGAATTGCGGCTTACCGCCATTGAAGATTTATGCGCTTTGCCTGATTATTTAAAAGAACGAGTGATGATTTTTATAGAGCGCAACTATGGTTTGATTCCTGCATGGATAGAAAATGTCAGCGGAAAAAACATTGACAATTGGCTGTGTTTGCTTGTTGAACAAAAAGATAGGATTGTGCGTTGGGGAACATGGAACTATTTCACATTGTTTATGCAGGGGCTTAACGATTATGACAGAATTCAAAAAAACGGCAGCTTCCTCCTGTATGAAAAAGCCGGCAGATTAGGGCTGTATCGCTGTGAAACAAATTCATATAACAGGGAGCTGCTTTACGGCATAGAAGCAGACGGCAATCGCCTTGTGATACAAAAGGCAGACGGCACAAATGTTTTTAACGGAATTTACGCGATTAACCTAGCAGAGGGCTTTGATGAAAACGGCGTTTCAGTATTGCCTTTCCTTGATGAAAAAAGAAGAATGGCAGTCTTTGACGGCACCGGGTTTTTTTATTTCAATATAATAACAGGCGAAAAAGAGCCGCGCTATGCATTAAAAGACGGTGAAATAGAACTGCTTGCCGGGTTAGGCACGGCTGTTCCCGTTGTTAATCTGGCACGAAGTTTGAAGGAAAAAAACAACTTCACAGACATGAATACGCTCATTGAATGTTTTTGGAAAAAACTTTTTGCGGAAAAAAATTATAAAACAGGAAGGGATCTTTTGCTCCTTATCGGCAAAGACAAAATGGAAGGGCTGTCTTACTCTTATGATTTTTACCTGAGCGAAATTGGCTTTACCCATTTAAAAGAAAATTCCAGCAATCAGGCATTGTACTGTTTTCAGGAAGCGCTGACGCTCAATCCTTTGGGGCTTGACGCATTAGGAAATTCTTACAATTATAATATTGCCCAGTCCATGCCTTTGGAAGATTGTGAAAATGCAATTGAATATCTGGATAAGGCGATTGCAATAACGCCAGAGAAACATGACCCTGTTTTATTGAAGGGCGTATATTTGCAAAATCTAGGCAAGTATAACGAAGCAATAGCCTGCCTGACCATTATGCTTGAATTCAAGGTTAGCAATATTGAAAGAAAAATTGCTTTGGAAACAAGGGCAGAGTGTTACAATGCCCTGGGCATGAAAGACAAAGCAAACAGCGACAATGCGGAAGCAGGGCGGCTCAAGGGCCCCTAAACGGTTAAGTAAGGAGTTTTGATATGCCAGCGCACAATTGCGCCGCTTGCGGCAGGGAAAACAGAGACGCAGCAAAGTACTGCCGCTTCTGCGGCAAAATGATGGCGCAGACCGCCGTTCTGCCTTCATCTGCGCCTTTGGATGCAGCGCCGCCGGAAGCGGCATCAGCCGCAGAAGTTTCATCACCGCCGGTTTCTTCCCCAGCAGCGGCTAATGCAGCGGCAGTTGCCGCGGATGTAACTGTTCCCTTTGATTATGCCGGGCATGGCAAAATCCGCGAAGAACTGGAAAAAATAAAAAGCAACATAAAGTTTCAGAAGCGGAGGCAGAGCGCGGGCGTAAGCGCAAACCTAGGCCCAAAATTATTGGTCTTCAAAGGAAAAACAGGAACGGGCAAGACTCTTGTGGCTAAACATTTTGTCGAGGAACTTCGCCGCGAAAATTGCCTTTCCTCTGACAGAATAACCAATAAAGAGGCCAGGGAACTTTCAAAAACATACAGCGATGAATACGCTATTGCCAAGTTCCTTTCCGAAACAAAACCCGCTGCTTTGGTGGCAGATAACGCAACGGAAAATTCCGCCTACATTCATGAGATCATTCTTGCGGTAAGTAAATCTACAGAAGAATGCATCTGCATTATCATTGGCAACAGCGAAGGCTTTGACGAGTTCTTCAAGAAAAACCCCGAAGACCGTCAGCGCATAACGCAGGATTTTAACTTTAACGATCTGCCGCTAGAAGATCTTTCGCTTATTTTGATGAAAAAACTTCGTGAGCATGGTTTATGTTATGCGCCAGAGCTGCAAAGCCATTTNACGCCTTACATTCGTGAGCGGCAGAACGATCCCTTATGCGAATATAAAAACGGCTGGCTGATTGAAAAAGATGTTATTCCTGCGATTGAAAAAAACCAGCAGGCAAGGCTGGAAAAATTAGACAGCGAAGCTACAGACGATGACTTTAAAATAATTAAAATCGAAGACATGCCGCTTAAAAATAAACCAAAGACAGTTGAAGAAATCCTTGCCGAACTCGATAGTATGATAGGGCTTGCCAAGGTAAAAAATGCTGTCCGCGAAGTTGCCCAGACAATCAAAATGCAAAAGGAAAAGGAAGTTAAAGGCGGCGCAAAATCAGATTCTTTGGCAATACACCTGTGTTTCTACGGAAACCCGGGAACCGGTAAAACTACNGTTGCCCGNAAACTTGGAGCTTTGTTTNAGGCAATGGAACTTCTTCCAAGCAGCCGTTTTGTNGAAACTGACCGCAGCGGCCTTGTTGCGGGTTATGTGGGGCAGACAGCTCCTATGGTAAATGAGATGTGCGACAAGGCAATGGGCGGCATACTTTTTATTGACGAGGCATATACCCTAAGTTCAGGCGGCGATAGTTTCGGCAAGGAGGCAATAGACGCGCTTCTTAAACGCATGGAAGACGACCGGGGCAAATTCGTGGTGATTGCCGCTGGGTATAAAAATGAGATGCAGAGTTTTATTCAGGCGAATCCCGGTCTTAAAAGCCGCTTTACCCACGAACTTGAACTTGAAGATTATACCCCGGATGAGCTTTTTGCGATATTTGCTTCTATGGCAGAATCAAAAGGAAATACACTTTCAGACAAGGCGGCAAGACTGGCAAAAGAAGCCATTACGGATATTCACAAGAGAAAAGGCAAAGACTTTGCAAACGGGCGCACCATGAGGAATTTTCTTGACGACACAATACGCAAAATGTCAGGCCGTATCGCAAAACTGCCGGAAGCACAGCGCAATATCGAAATGCTATCTACCATTACAGAAGCGGACATTCCTTATGAAATACAGAAGGTTAAAGGTGTTGATGAAATCCTTTGCGAGCTTGACGGAATGATAGGGCTTGGCAAGGTTAAGACTGCAGTGCGCCAGCTTATCCAGACTATCGGCATGCAAAAAGAACGTGAAGCAAAAGGCGGCGCAGCGGCAAAGATGCAGGCGATACACCTGTGTTTTTACGGCAATCCCGGCACTGGAAAAACCACTGTTGCCAGAAAACTTGGCGCGCTGTTCCAGACAATGGGGCTTCTTCCCACAGACAACATGGTGGAAGTAACAAGAGCCGACATGGTTGCAGGTTACGTTGGGCAGACAGCCCCTTTGGTAAATACGGTATGCGATAAAGCTATGGGCGGCATACTTTTTGTGGACGAGGCCTACGATATTTGCCGCGATTCTTATGACAGTTATGGAAATGAAGCGGTAACACAGCTTTTAAAACGAATGGAAGACGACAGGGGAAAGTTTGTGGTTATAGCTGCAGGGTACCGTAAAGAAATGGACAGTTTCCTTCAGGCAAACACCGGTTTCAGAAGCCGATTCACGCATTTTCTTGAACTTGACGACTATATTCCAGGCGAGCTTTTTGCGATTTTTTCATCCATGGCCAGATCAAACGGTTACAATCTTTCGCCTAACGGAGAAAAACGGGCAAAGGAAGTTATTGAGGAAATTTACCGTAGCAGAAACAAGGATTTTGCCAATGGGCGAACTATGCGTAATCTTCTTGATGATACCATTCGCCGAATGCCGGAACGCCTTGCCTCCCTTACGCAGGAAGAACGTACAGTCGAGGCTCTGTCTACGATAACCCAGGAAGACTTCCCCTTTGAGAAAAAAGAAGAACGCACAGTCAATGAGATTCTTGCGGAACTTGATGCCATGATAGGCATGACGGATATTAAAAGAACTGTCCGCGAAATTGCCAATAAAATTCAAATACAACAAGAGCAGGAAGAAAAAGACGGAACCAAAAATGCCGGAGAAGGCAACAATATTGTCATTACCGGCAATCCCGGTACCGGTAAAACAACAATAGTCCGAACTTTGGGATCGCTGTTTAAAGCCATTGGGCTTTTAAAAAATGATACAGTCATCGAAGTGAACGGCAACGATCTTAAAGGTTCATACCTTGGGCAGTCAAAAGACAAGGTTAATGAAAAATGCGATGAGGCTACGGGCGGCATACTTTTTGTNGATGAAGCGTATGTGCTGGCAGATACNCAGCGCGGCGGAGCGGCAGACCAGTACGCCCGTGAAGCTGTGGAAATTTTAATGACCCGTTTTGAAAATGACAGGACAAAATTTNTCGGCGTAGTTGCAGGTTATGAAAGGGAAATGCAGGTTTTTCTTGATACGGTAAATCCGGGGATNAGGCGGCGTTTTAAACATTACCTGCACTTGAGTGATTACAGCGCNGATGAACTTTTTGCNATTTTTAACTCCATGTTAAAAAAACCCGGCTATCGTTTAACGCCNCAGGCAAGCGAAACAGCACATGCAGCAATCACCGATATGTTCAATAACAAAGGCCCCGCTTTCGGCAATGCCGGAGAAATTCGCGTCTTCTTTGAAAAAAC
>WRNF01000138.1 GCA_009776715.1 Treponema sp.
AGCCCTTGTATTTTCTCCATTTTCTTGCGAAAATGTGCGAAAATACATATAAAAAGGAAGGTGTCCGAAGAAGTTCCTAACTTTTCGGACACCCCCTGAAACAAACCGCTCACCTTTAAGTAGTTGGGTATTAAACCCGAGACCAATACCTCGGGAGAACGAAATACCCCGCTGCTTGCGGCGGGGTATTTTATTGGTTTAGAATGATAATGTTAATAAAATATTGAAATAATTAAAAACTCCGGTAAAAATAGAAGCGGTATCGAACATACTAATGCTGTTATCTCCGGTGTTTGCCCCAAACATTGCCTGTAAGCCTAGATTTTTTGTTGGGTTAAAAGTAAGGCCCAGCAACAACGCAGTAGAAGCTCCGGTAGTCTGGGTGTCGGTACCGTTTGCAGTATTTCGCTTAAATTTACTGTATCTGGATTTATCTTCCACTCCTTGATTATATGTTTTTTGTTCCTGTGTCCAAAAATACGGTATGCCAAAACTAATTTCGCCGCCAATATTCAGAAACAGAATATTCGGTACAATTCCCCACTGCATGCCTAAGCCAAGAACAGGAGCAAAAGCAAAAAAGGAAGTTGTTTCGTCCCTATTGCTTTTTACCAGTGTTCCCTCAGTATTGGGTCTCATATTGCCGGTTCCATCATCAACTTCTTTAAATCTCAAATCTGTTAATGTATTTTTTCTTAATGTCATTTCAAAGCCAAGCCTTGATGAAATGTTAAGCCGGTTGCCTTGCCATGAAGCGCCGAAAGACGGGGTAATTATATGCTGATTCATGCCGGTTTCACGATACGATTCACCCTGATCAGGCTTATTTCCGCTGCCCTTGAATTTTGCTATCTGGTATTTTCCCGTAGCATCCTCATAGCTATACTCGTTGCCAAAAGGTATTAATAGCGAAAAACCGTATTCCATATCGGCGCCAAAACTAAAATCGTTTATCCGTGCAAAAGTAAACCCGCCTAAACTAGCGGTAATGCCTAAAGTTACTTCATTTTGGGACTTGACAATTTCTGTCCCCTTCGTTTCAGTGCGGGTATTATCGGTATATTCTTCCTTCTGAATATAATTTTTATAAAACATCAGATCAACTTTTACTTCGGGTTTAATTCCCCTGCCAGGAATTAATTCTTTCGCCAATCCCCATGAGATTTCCGGGTTAATATTTCCTACTCCTTCTTTGTAACTTTTAAAATAATCATAACCGCTGACGCTCCCGCCGTTAATTACCGCAAAATCATTGTCTACTTTTACGGACTGAAAACTGTGGGCATAGGCAAGCCTAATGCCCATTAAATCTCCAATGCCAAATAACAGGGCCGCTTCGTTATACAATTGTAAATCCCGGTTAAAAGTAAATGCCGGAAGATTGTTATAAACACGCATGTTTTTACCGCTAATATTCTGTTCACTGTAATTAAAAACATTTGCGTTGCCAAAACTTTTCCATGCGTTGCCGCCGTAGTACAAAGCCATATACAGTTTTCCAAAATTTGTTGCAAAGCCTGCCTGCGCCATCTCGGAAGGCGAGATGCCGGCAAATGTATAGAAGTTGGTTGCAAGGGCGTTTTTAAAGGATATAACGCTAAACCATTTGTTAAAATCAAGGTTTGCATAGTCCCGCACAGATAAAAAATTATCGGCATCGCTTCTTATTCTTCCTGTTGTGGCATCATTCTGCGGCGAGCTGAATAAAACAGGGCTTGCAAACACATTTCCACCTGTTATTAATAATAATAATACCAATATTGCCGTTAAATACCGGTTTTTGTTGTTTTTCTTCATAAACAACTCCTTTCCAAGAGATAATTTCTCAAGGTAATTCTCTAGAATCTTAATGTTGCTAATATTTTCGAGAAATATAAGAGGCCGCTATTGGTTGCATTAAATACAGAAAGATCATTATTTGCTGCAACTCCGCACATTGCCTGGAATCCCAGGTTAACGGTGGGATTAAAAGTAACCCCCAGTGTAAGCGTAGTACTTGCACCGGTGTAATCTTTAGTAACGTCTTTTTCGTCAGAATTGTTTGCTTTTTCTCCCCGGTTATATTCAACGCTCTTTTTAGTTGTTGATTGAGGGTACCCCAGATCAAGTTTAAGACCGGCATTAAAGAAGAATTTTTCGGGAACAATCGCCCATTTCATGCCAAGATAGATAACTGGGTTAAACATAATGTAACTTATTTTAGCATCGCTGCCGTCTTTAACGAGCACGCCGCTGCCGTCTTGAAGCCAAGTGCCGGGAGCAAGTTGGTCTTGTATCCGCCTATAATCCAAATCAATATTTTTCTCAAAACCAAATCCCAAGCCTAAATCAAGCTCGGCTGCCAGTGATATTTTTTCGCCCTCCCAAAACGCATACACGCAGGGTATTACCAAATGATTGTTGCTGCTTTCTTCCATAAAACTAGTGCCGTCATATCTGCCTTTGTAGCCTTTCTTTATACCATTCATCGCAGTCGGATCGCTTTCATCTAAATAGTTATATTCGTTGTTGTATGTTGTAATGTCAAAGAAATACCACAGGTCAAGCGAAAGATCAAAACCGCCCCGGTTAAAAATCGAATAAGCTCCGGATGCAGCGGTAAGACCAAGCGATAAACTATTATTAGATCTGCCGATATAATCAGACAAATCAGAAGCATTATCGTAAACCTGATATTTTTGGCTGTCGCGTCCAAAGTCAAAATTTAAATATGCATGAGGCTGAAGGCCGTTGGAAAGAAGAGGCTTTGCCATTCCCCATGCTATTTCTGGGTTAATATTACCGCGTTGGTCCTTGAATCCTTTATAAAAATCGGTACCGTTAACAGTAAAAACATCATCTATTTTTCGCGTATGGTAGCTTGAATCGACTGAAAGCCTGAATCCCATGTCCGCAACACCGATGAGAAGGGCTAGTTCATTATAGATTGGCGCACTTGGATTAATAGCATTGAGACCGGTATAGTTTCTCATTGTTTTATTTGTGCCGTACATATTTATTTCAGCTTCAGTGTATCTATGCTGTCCAAGCCTGGCCATATTCCCGCCATAACAAAGCGCTGTATACACAGAGCCAAAATTTGCGGCAAAACCTATCTGTGCATTATTTGCGTTGCCGCCAAATGGAGCAAAAGAAACAACGCCAAACCATTTGTCAAATTCCACACTGTTATAACCTGTGACGCTAATGAAATTGTCTGGATCGCTCCAGAACTGAGTTGCCGTAGCTTCTTTCTCCGGTGATTCAATAAGCCTTGGCCCTAATTGTGCATACAGCCCTGTGCCCATAAAGAGGAACAAAACAACTGTTAATGCAACCGATGTAATACCTTTTTTAGCCATAAATAGCCTCCTAATATAAATAAAAAAAATTAGGTTAAAAAACCTTTACTTTTGCGGATTTTAAAACCCGTAAAATATATTATAATTACAATACTTAAAAAAGTCAATAGATTACTGATGACCAAAGTAAATGGAATCTTAGGAAATGCTCTTTTTTCCCAAATAATTAACGAATTCGGTTAAAAAAGAATAATATTTCAAAATTCTTACTGTTTTTCCTATGCTTTTTTTAATTGTTTTCTTGACATTTGTTTTTAAAGTATTAATAATTTAATTATCGGGGTTTTTGCAATACTTTTGTTTTGCAGAAACCATTGTTTAAAAAAAGCAAGTTTCGGCGGACCAAAAGACCGAGCCCGTTGGGCGGGAAACTGCATAGTCAATTGTGAAACTCCAGGTTTTACAGTTGGCTCTATCAATTATTTTTTTATGGAGGGTATTATGAAAAAACTAAAACTTTCACTGATACTTATTTTGTTGGTTTTTGGATGCAAATCGGCGCCTCAAGAACCTGCCAAAGAAGAGCCGGCGGCCCCAAAGGAAACAGTTCCTGAAATAGACGCTGCCACCCATTACAGCCGGGGAAATGAACATTACAAAAGATACGAATTTGATCAGGCTATTAATGAGTACAGCGAGGCCGTTAAAAAGGATCCTTCTATGGCAGATGCCTATATTGCAAGAGGAAACGCCCAGAGCGGCAAATTCAATTTTGAGAATGCCAAAGGCGACTATTCAAAAGGCGCTGAGTTAAACGCTGAATATGATCATTATGCCAGAGGTTATTCCTATTACCTGCAGCAGGATTATAAATCGGCTGTTACTGAATTTTCCGAGTCAATTTCCCTTGAAAAAAACTTATTTGCCGCTTACAATGACCGGGGTTTGTCTTATGCCAATATGGGCAATCAGGATAAGGCTATAGCCGATTTTACTGATGCTATTGGCATCAATTCAAATTCTGCCTTCCCCTACAATAACCGGGGAAACGCATATTTATCGAAAAAAAATTATGATAAAGCTGTAGAGGATTATTCCAAGGCAGTGGAGCTTTACCCGAAATTAGTTTTCCCCTATACGGGCAGAGGCGTAGCAAATTATCGGCTTAAAGAGTACGATAATGCCATTGCAGATTATACCAAGGCTATAGAATTTACGCCAAATGATGCTGTTCTTTATTCCCTGCGGGCAAATGCCTATATGGGAAAAGGGGAAAATGATAAAGCAGAGAATGATCGCGCAACAGCAGAAAAGCTAAAAAATTAAAATATTAAAAACTGTAATTTTCTCTTTTGAAGGGATTATTATGGAAACATCAATTAAGAATTAAAAGATTTCCGCCAGGTTGCCCTGGCGGAAAACTTGGCAAGATTATTCCGGAATCTCGATACGTATGGCTTCAATCTCAATTCTGAGTTCTGACCGATTAACGGTACCGAAAACGAGTACTGGGGTACTTGCATCAATATCCAGGTTTGCCCAGCCGTAAGGGTTAAAATGCACAATTACTGAAAAAGCGGCATCTTCGGCTGCATCGGCAAGGATATAATTTCCAGGAACCCTCTGCTGAATAAGAAAGCCTTCCACAATGACAAATTCATTCGGCACTGTGTTTGCTAGGTCTTCAATCTTCAGGATGCCAAGCAATGGCCCGACATACCCGCCGCCTGCAAAGTTTTCGGCAGCAGATTCGGCACCTTCAACGCTTCCTGTGTTAGGACCCTGAGTGGTCTGGGCAAAGGCAGTGCCTGAAAAAATCAGCATGCCAATTACCAAGAAAAATACGAGTTTCTTCATAAAATTCGCTCCTTAAAATATATTTTATTTAGTATAAACTATTTTTTTTATATTTGTCAATATGTTTTTTTTCAATTATCACGTTTTTTTAAAAAATAAACAGCTAAAATTTTGTAAAATAATGTCCTTTTTTCGCATAAATTACGCCCTGTTTCTCTTTTTTTGCCTTTAAAATTTAATTTATTGCCTGTTTCCGATTATTATTGTTCTTTCTTACAATTTCCAATGCTGTTTTACAGGATGCGGTAATAGCCGCAAAGTCTCCTGCTTGGATATATTTTTGTTCGCAGAACCAGCTTCCTCCAATGGCAAAAACCTGGGGAAGCAAAAAATCAACAATGTTATTATTATTAATTCCGCCGGTGGGAATAAATTTAATTCCCGGAAAGGGGCCGGAAAGAGCCTTTATTCCTGCCGCTCCGCCGTATACGTTTGCCGGGAAAAATTTTAACACATCCAGGCCGAATTTAATCGCGGCGATAATTTCTGTAGGCGTTACACAGCCGGGGAATACCGCCACGTTGTTTGTAAGGCAATATTCGGCAATTTCAGGATCAAAGCCGGGGGACACAATAAAGGCCGCACCGCGGGAAATTGCTTCCTTGCATTTTTCCAGAGAAAGCACGGTTCCGGCGCCAAGCAAAATCTCGGGGCAGGATTGCGCCGCATTTTCTATGGC
>WRNF01000139.1 GCA_009776715.1 Treponema sp.
CAGCCCTTGTATTTTCTCCATTTTCTTGCGAAAATGTGCGAAAATACATATAAAAAGGAAGGTGTCCGAAGAAGTTCCTAACTTTTCGGACACCCCCAATGCTCCACATGCCTTTCATAATTCACTAAAATAATATGTTTCTCATGCATACTATAAAGATATAGGAATATTTTTATGAAAAACCAGCAAATAGACACAATTCATAGTTATCCAGTTATCAGTGAATAGTTAGCAGTGAATATCGCTGTTTGAAAGCGAAGCGTAATGGCAAGACTCCATGTTTTTTTACCTTTTCTCTTTTCCCTTTATACTGCTACCCACAATTGATTAATAAAGAGAAATGCTGATTAGGCAACGCGTCTACTTGTTTTTTTCGTGAATTCAGCATATCATTACATTAAATATATATTCAGGCGGTTTTTTATGGTTATTTTAACTTTGAATTGCGGGTCATCATCGGCAAAGTATCAAGTGTATGACTGGAATGTTAAAGACATTCTGGCAGCCGGCATTGTGGAAAAAGTTACCTTCCCAGGCTCTTTTATCACTCATAAGGCAAAAGGCAGGGAGGAATATACCCTGGAGCAGGACTGCCCCACTCATACCGATGCGGTAGAGTTGATTATTAAAATCCTAACCAGCAAAGAGCAGGGGGTAATCAGCGACATGTCCATGATTAAAGCTGTTGGCCACCGAGTGGTGCACGGCGGCATGAAGTTTACCAAAAGCGTTATTGTTGATGATACGGCAATGGAAGCATTCAACGAGGTAAAAGACATGGGACCGCTGCATAATCCGGCAAACATCATGGGAATAGAAGCGGCGAAAAAAGTGCTTCCCGATGTGCCGCACTGCGCAACTATGGATACCGCATGGCATCAGACCATGCCGCCGGAATCGTTTTTGTATGCTGTTCCCTACGAATGGTTCGAAAAATACCAGGCAAGGCGTTACGGCTTTCACGGAACCAGTTTTCTTTACACCGCAAAACGGGCTGCTGTGCTTTTGGGGCAGGATCCCTTTAAGACAAACCTGATCATCTGCCATTTAGGAAACGGCGCTTCGGTAAATGCAGTGAAGGACGGCTGTTCTTTTGACACAAGCATGGGCATTACCCCGCTGGAAGGATTGGTAATGGGAACCCGTTCCGGCGATGTTGATGCCGCCTTGCCTTTTTACATTATGCGAAAAGCGGGAATGAATGCTGCCGACATTGAAAGCGCCCTTAACAAAAAATCAGGGCTGCTGGGGCTTACCGGAAAATACACCGACCGCCGCGACATTCAGGCTGCTGCGCTTGCCGGAGACGCAACCGCCCTGCTTGCCCAGCGGATTGAAGCGCACCGCGTTAAGAAATACATTGGCGCATATCAGGCTGTTTTGGGCAGAACCGATGCACTGGTCTTTACTGCCGGAGTGGGGGAATTTGCCTGGTTCATGCGCGAGAAAATTCTTGACGGGCTTGAAGGCATTGGAATAACATTCGATCCAAAAAAGAACCAAATGTCGCATACCCGCAACGTCGAGACAATAATCAGCAAGCCTGAATCCAGGATGCCGGTGTACATTATTCCTACCGACGAAGAACTGGTAATGACAGAGGATGCTTTTGCCCTTATGCAGGGGACCTATGACATTCATACCAATTTTACCTATTCTTTTCAGAGCAGGGATTATGTAAACAAGGGCAGGGCAGAAGGTTTGGAAAAGGAGCTGGAAAAAACTCCCGATCTGGCAGAAATTATTGCAAAACCGCGGTAAGTCACTGTATGTATAGTTTGTTGCTTTTTCTTATGGAATGCCCTCTTGAAAGCATTTATTATGCCAGGAATAATTTATAATAAATAAGGAATAAAATATGAATAACAAAAATTTATTTTTGATCCTCGTTTTCTTTACAGGGATTGCCTTGGCGCTGATAGATTTTATGGCGCTGTTTTTTTTCATTCAGCTCCCCTTTCAGTACTTCTTTCAGTTTGTCATTCCGGCTGTGATTTTTTTGCTTCTGTACTGCGCAGTATTACGGATAAATGCCCGTTTTTTTGCCCCGTCTTTTTTGGCTAATGCGGCATGGGAGGAACATTTGCCGGAGCTAAAAAAAATCGGGGCCGTGCCGATAAAGGCCTGGGCTGTCAGTGTGGCAATCCACCTTCTTTTTCTGGGATGGCTTTTTTTCCGCAGCGAATCCCTCGGAATTGATGCTGCCTTAAAAGGCCCCATTTTCCTGCTGATGCTGTCTTTTGGGCTGCTGGTGGGGGCCTTGTTTTACACGATATGCGATAGGTTGGTATCCCGGACCTTGGTTACCAACAATGTTCGATACTATCCATTGGAACTGCGGGCAAAACGGCAGGAACTTAAGGCCATNATCATTCCGTTTATGGTAGGCATTATGGCTGTGCTGTTTACCTATTCCATACTAAGCGCCACTAATGCTAGNGTTNTTCCGATTATTGTATTNTTAATCTTNCTTGCCATACTGGGCATAACCCTAAAAAAAAGCAGTTCGGAATTATACTCATCGATAATTAAAGAACTGGAAAACCTTGCCTCTGAACGGAAAGACTTAACCCGGCGCATAGTTGTGCATTCTGTTGATGAATTGGGTACCATCGGCTGCATGGTGAATATATTCACCCATCGTGTGTGGCAAGGAATTAAAGAAATTAAGAGCAGCCATCAGGAACTTTCCGAAGCAGGCGCCAAATTGGAAAGAAACGCCTCAAATATGGCAAATTCCATTTCNAATATTTCCAGGTCTGCTGAATTAGTGCTGGNAAAGGCCAAGAGCCAGAAAGAAAGCACCGACCACTCCTANCAGGTAATTGAACATATCTCCCGCCTAATAAAGACCTTGGAAAATTCCATAAATAACCAGATTTCCAGCATGAACCATGCTTCTACGGCAGTGGAAGAGATGGCGGGAAATATTTCTTCTATAGGCACTGTGACGGAAAAAATGGCCAATCAGTTTAGGACTGTCGAGGAAGCTGCCGAAAAGGGAGGCCGGGTTCAAAAAGAAAGCAGCGAACGCATCCGTGAAATTGCCGGTTTGTCGCAGGGTTTGCAGGATGCAAATAGGGTCATTGCAAATATTGCCTCGAATACCAATCTTTTGGCTATGAACGCCGCNATAGAAGCTGCCCATGCCGGAGAAGCGGGCAGGGGATTCTCGGTGGTGGCGGATGAAATNCGGAAATTGGCAGAAAATTCCGCTGCCGAGTCCAAGAAAATCGGCGCCGAGCTAAAGTTAATTGTCCAGGCTATTAACAGTATNGTTCATGATGCCGATGCTTCGGCCAGTGCTTTTGCCGAGGTTTCCAACAGAATTAACGACACTGAAAAACTGGTTTCTGATGTGAACAATGCTGTCCGTGAGCAGAAAATCGGCACGGGGCAGGTGCTGGATTCCCTGAGGTTAATGAATGAAATTGCCACAGAGGTGAGCAATGGTTCCAGGGACATGAGCCAAAGCAGCGATACCATGCTTACGGAAGTTAAATCTCTTGAAGGCAGCGCTCAGGAAATTTCAAACAGCATGGAAGAAATGTCCGTGGGTATCAAAAATATCAACAACGGCGCCCAGGAAGTTTCTGATCTTGCTGTTTCGAACCAGTCGTCCATTCAGAAAATTTCTCACATCGCCGATGAATTTATGGTGTAGGCTGTATAATGGACTTTTTTTAGTCTTCAAACTGCCATTCTCTTTCTGGTGTCTATCTGATGAATTTTGAGGCAAGTATATGCTTATGACGTACAGGTTCGGTACAGAGCATCAGAGAGTTATATAAAAACATTGCTGAATATTTTTCTTGACAAGAAGTATAACTTATAATAAAATAACAATTAAGGAGTTATACAATGAGAAAATTATTTGTAACAGTTGCCTTTTTATTTTCTTGCTTTACTGCTTATGCACAAGTAGGGAACCGCCATTTTGAGTATGCTGGAAATTTTTCCATTTGTCCGCCAAGTAATTGGATTGTACAAGAGGTACCTGGATATAAATATAAATTTTTCTTTGGACCTGAAACAAACGGATTTACGCCAAATATAAATGTAATGGATGAAAACTATAGCGGCACTTTATCGGAATATGTTGATCTGTCCATTGAAAATTTTAAAGTGGTATTTCCTGATGCAATATCCACAACTAAAGAATATTTTGAAACAGCCAGTGGCCTTATTGGATTTAAATTTATTACAGCTTACACGTTTAACACAATAAAACTTACTGTTGCACAATACTGTTTTTCAAATTTAGACCTAAAAATTATTGTAACTTGTGCTGCCCCCGGAAGTTCCTTAGGCAATTATTTTAATAATATATATGATCAAAGCGTAAGAACCTTTCAATTAATAAAATAGAGTTATTCGAAAAATTTCACCGCCGAAGATTATGCCGGATGGATTTATCTGCCCGATCGCACATGCGTCCGGCATGAACAATAACTTAGCAGGGAAGGGTTTAATTGACGCTTACCAACGAGGCAATGAGAAGACGGTTTTCGTAATGATAAGCAATAGTTTAGCGGCTTATTTCTGCTTAACGCCGGCAATATTCCAAACTCCTGGTTGACAAAAATCAAAAATTAGTATTTAGTTAATAAAGAGAGGCTGCCCTTAACTAAGGTGAACCTAAGGTTCGCAGTTTAAAAGGACAAGCTTAAGAGTTTATCTTTTAATTACAAGGAGAAAAAAATGAAGAAAACTTTGATTTTACTTATTATCGGTCTGATTTTTGTATCATGCAAAAGCACACCCCCCGAGGACCCTAAAACTTTACCGGAAATTACGGTAGAAATGCCTGAACTATTCAGCCCGGACCCTGACATTGAAAACGATGAAATGTCAGTGCCAATAACGATCAAGCATCCTGTTCCCATAAAGGAATGGAGCATACTGGTTCAGCCGCAGCGCGGCGGAGGACAGCGCCCCGAGGGAGAGGCAAGGCAGCGCCCGGAAGGCGAGGGGAGGCAGCGCCCTGAAGGGGAAGAAGGCGAACAAAGACAGCGCCGTCAGAGGCCGCCTTTTTACCAGGAAAACGGAACAGGAAACCCGCCAAAGGTATGGAAATGGAACGGCCGCGGCACATCCGGCGAAATGGTGCAATCCGCTATGGATTACCGGTTTAACTTGACAGTAAGCGATAGTTTCGGCAACAAAGCCGATTATGAAGGAATTATCAGTGTCGATGTTCTTGTAAAACGGGAAGGGGATATCTACAAAATCGTTGTGCCTTCCATTGTGTTCCCTCCTGACTCAGCCGATTTTAGCCTTTTAAGCCAGGAAGACATGAGAGGCAACAGAAGAATTTTGTTTCTTATTGCCAGAGCGTTGAATAGGTTTGAAGGTTATGCAATAACAGTCGAAGGCCATGCCAATCCGACCACTGCACCTGATACCCCGGAACGAAACACAGAGGAAACAGGCAGCAGGACGGTAATTGGGCTTAAACCGCTCAGCGAAGACAGGGCAAAAGCGGTAATGAATTTTCTTATCGAAAATCATGAAATTAGCAAAGACAGGCTCACCGCTATAGGAATGGGCGGTTCCCGGACAGTTGCTGAATATGATGACGAAGAAGAAAACTGGAAAAACCGAAGGGTAGAATTTATCCTTCAAAAATAGCTGTAGAAAAGCGCTGATAAACTACGTTCTTAATGCCGCTAACGGTATTTAAGGGCGGCAAAGCGTTTATTGACGAATGGAGCGAGATCGCGACCGTGCGCGTACGGGCATGCACCTCAACTGAGCCGCAAGTGCGGCGAAGGTTCCCCTCTTGCTCGAGCGAATGAGGAAACGAAGGGGGTG
>WRNF01000140.1 GCA_009776715.1 Treponema sp.
TTATCAATATTTTCCAGCAGGGTGCTTTCAACAATATTCATTCTTTATTTCCGTGTAATTATACCATTAATCAAAAAAATGGTATAATGCATTAATGAGGATACAATGACACGATTATCGAATTTTAATGTAAGAACTTCACGGCAAAAAGAATGGCTGAATACCACAGTGAAGGCAATTCGGCAGCGTACACCCTGTAAAGTAAAAAAACCAAGCTTGCCTAAGCAGAGCGCTTGCGTTGTTATAAGGACACTTTTAGTGGCCAATATTCAAGACATCGCCTTTAGCGGTGGCTGTTGACTTAAAAAATTAAACAGCTCAATAGAACATTCGCTTCATTTGTCAATAAGCAGATTTATCGGCTTCAATGCCGTTGCTTTCAGCACCTTTGCGTGTTTTAGTGTAATCCACCGAAAGCGGCTTTCCGCGGAAAATTGCTCCGTTTAATGCCGAAATAATTTTATCAGCTACAGTGTTTCGTACCTGAACAAACGAATAATTATCAAAAATTCGAATGGCACCGATATCTTTTTTTGGAATTGCTGTTTTTGTATTTATTATTCCAAGAATTTCCCGAGGAAGCACCCTTCGGCTCCTTCCAACATTGAAAAACAACAGCACCGATTCCTCATCGGCAAGCGGGTACCGGCTTTTATCTAAAGTTGAATTTTGATTTTCATTACCAACTGGATTTTGTTTTCTTTTCCTGTTTTTATCCGCTTTAACTTTCATACTATCTCTATATTCTTTCCGTTTGAGAGACATAATGTTCTTGCCTTGATCTGCCAGCATAAGAAGATATGCTCCTACCTTAGATCTGTTAAACACAGAAATCTCTTTTTTATAAATGCTAAGGTATTCTCTAAGCAGTGAAATATCTGATTCCGCTCCAATATTGTCAACCACAAGCGAAATATTTCTTTTAACTCTGTCAATGTCAATGTTAATGTTTAATGCCATATTAAAATTATATTATTTTTTAAAAATTATTGCAATAGCTTAAATTTTCAAGTTAATATCTCCGATCTTACTGTATTGCTTTTTTTTAAGAATTTTTCCAAGATCATCTTATGGAAAAAGTGGATATCTGGACAGAAAGTTGCGAGATTAAGTTTGGTGCAATTGATCGATCCGATTGCATGACACTAAGCGCTGCACTCAATTTTTTTCAGGAAGCAGCAATTAGCCATGCCGAAAATTTAGGCGTTGGGAGGGAACCCTTGGCAAAAACTAATCAAGTCTGGATACTTTCCCGAATGTCGGTTCAAATTAACAGACGGCCAAAATTTCGTGAAGCCGTAACAGTCCGAACATGGCCCAGGGGCGGAGAAAAACTCTTTGCAATAAGAGATTTTGACATCCGTGATTCTGAGGATATTCCTGTAGTCCAAGCAAGAAGCGGCTGGATAATTATATCTTTGGATAAACGCCGTCCGTTGCGTCCACAGCTTATTATTGACAAACTGCCTCTGAACAACGGCATTAACGCACTGCCTGCCGTTGTCGGGTTGAAAGAACGCTTATTAATTAAAAAAATAACAGAACGCAAAGCCTTGTACAATGAAGTTGACTATAATGGCCATGTCAATAATGTAAGCTATATTCGTTGGATAGAAGATGCAATTGCTCCTCTTCTGCTGGAGCAGGCTAAAACAATGCATCTTGATATTAATTACTTAAGCGAGGTATTACCTGGTGAAACAGTAGAACTGTGTATGGAAACAATTGAAACAACAGCAGTACCGTTAAACGATGCTTATTCTCCGGCACATGTTTTTGCATTTGAAGGAAGCACTAAACGTGAACAAAAAAATGTCCCTGCATTTCGTGCAGAATTAAGCTTTTAGCCCGAACAAACCTGTCATTCATTACAGCGAATTTTCAAGGCAAGGGCAAACAAAACCGTAAGAACATTAAAAACAATAATAACTGCCATTCCTGCTGTCATTCCGGCAATTAAAGCAGTGAAACCGACAATGTAGGGCGACATAATGCCTCCAAGCCCGGCGATAGCTAAAAGAATTGCCATTGCGCTGTGTGACCTGCTAATTATTTTACCGCAGACAGAAATAGCAGTAGGGTAAATTCCTGCAAAGCAAAATCCAAAAACTAATAATATAACTGTCAATATTATCTGATCTTTGCTGAAAAAAAACAACAAAAACATAAGCGCAGCGCCTAAGGAATTAAACAGAATTATAAGCGTTTTCCTAAACCGGGTGGACAGCCATGCGCAAAAAAGACGCCCGGCCATAATCACCAGCCACAATATTCCCAGCAGCGTTTTGGCATAAGAGTCACTCATAATTTCTTCGTCTATTAAATAAGTTACCAGCCAGCCGTTAACGCTTGTTTCGGCGCCCAAATAAAAAAACAACACAAAAGCGGATAAATAAAATATGCTGTTTTTATAAAACGGCAATGCCTCCGGTAAAGTTTTTTCTTCTGCCCCGTTAGAAGCAGCTTTTTTTGGCGGATCGGCAATGCGCATTTTGCAGAACATAAAAAACACCGATGCAGAAAAAGCAATGCCGGTTAGGGCGGATATTTTCCAGCCGCCGCCCCAGATATACACCAATGCCGCAATAAGCGGGCCTAAAAAAGCGCCAACTGCAAATGAAGTGTGCAGCACATTTAAATACGATGCTTTCCCAACCGCCATTTCGTTGACCAAAGCAGTGGTTATATAATTGACGCTTCCGGTTCCAAGCCCCAGCAGAAAAAACATGATTAATAAAACCGGAACATATCCAGTTGCAATAATGCCTAAAAATGACAGGCCAATAAATAAAGACAAAAAAACAGTTGTTTTTTTCCGGCCAAAAAACGGCATAAGAATGCTTACCAGAAATCCGGAAAGCATGGTGCCTGCAAAACGAAGCGCAAGGAAAATTCCTTCTGTATAATAATCAATGTTATATTCTTTGCTTAAAGCAGGCATTATGGAACCTATCATAAGCACCATAATGCCGTTGACAAAAAGCGCGTAAGAAGATCCGGCAAATACTTTTTTCATACCTATTTTGTAACTGAATAGTTACTTTCATTCAAACCTAATTTAGTTGTGGGTAGCGGTAATCCGCTACCCACCCCAAAAAAAACAGCTTTTGCTAATTTTTTTTGGGCTTTTTATTT
The DNA here is from genome assembly GCA_009776715.1 of Treponema sp. The sequence continues at coordinate 3,136 of WRNF01000140.1, forward strand.
GAGGAGGGGGTTTACACCCCCTCCGCTCGAAAAAAAACTCTTGTTTTTTTTCGAGCTACCCCCACCAAACTATTTCTCGCACATATGTAACTGAATAGTTACTTTCATTCAAAGTTTGCCAGATATTCATCAAGCTGTTTTTGAAGCGTCTCCCGTATCCGTTCAATGCCCGCAGCGAGCATTTTGTCACGGTATTCCGCTAGGCCGGAAACTGTGTCAACATAAGCCAATTCCAAAGGCCACCAGTACTGTTGATGCACGCTTATGCAGTTGCTGTACTCAGTTTCTATGGAAGAAGTGTCAATAACAAAAGAACGGAATTTCTGGGCATTAACGCCATCCTGAATTACCGCATCGTAACCGGCTTTGAGCGCAGGAAGTTCCGGCGGGGATCCAAGCAGCGGCAATGTAAATTCTTTTGTCCGTGCAGCCCACAAATTGCTAAAAGCATAGTCTTCGATATTTAAAGCTTTTACATATTCCTGCCCTTCTATTATTTGAATTTCGTAGCTTTTTCCTTCAATGCCGTAAAAAAAATTCCTGAAAACATCTTCTTCCGATGTAATAAGATCGTATAACGCCATTGCCCGCTCGGGGTTTTTGCAGGAATTTGAGATTACCATCGCATCCTGAGTATAAGCCAAATAGGAAACGTCCTTTGTATAATTGCTGTACTTAAAATCCCATTCAGGATGATCCCTGTAGTATGTTTCCCATGTATCCATGTTATGCAGCCGCAGGGCAGTTTTTCCGTTTAATATTTTTTCGCTGTCCTGGTCTGCCAGCCCGGATTTTGGAAAATATCCCGCCCTGTTCCAACGGGCCATCATTTCAAGAAATTCCGGCGTTTTTTCATATTCCCAATAGGTAAAAAGTTTAGGATTCGGCTGAGTGGGGTCAATAAACAGGAAATCATTTGTTGAGCCTTTGATGGGATAAATCCCGTGATAATACAGCCACAGATCATCCATTTCGCAACTGCGGGCATCTACGGTTAAAGGTTCCACTGCCGGATAGTTATCTTTAATAATTTTAAGAAAATTCTCCATATCCTCGAAGGTTTCCATTTTGCCATCCCAGCCGTAAGGCAAAGCTAAATCCGCTCGGTAAATAGGCCCGTACACAGAATAGGTCGCAAGTAAAGTTGGAACAGCATAAATGCTTCCGTCTACAGTGGCCTGCATTAATGCGGTTTTACTTTGCTTTGCATAGTTATTCGGCGCATATTTTGGGAACAATTCATCCAAATTTTTAAACGCCCCTCTTTTTGCAAGAGACGCAAAATTAAGCCAGGTTGCGCCATAAGCCATATCGAAAGATTCCCCTGAGGCAAAAATCAAAGGATATTTGTTCCGGTATTCGCCCCATGAAAGCCATTTAATTTTAAGCGTGCAATTTAAACGTTCCAGTGCAATTTTGTTAAAGTTTTCGGTCAGTTCATCCTGTTTGGGGGGAGCGTTTCCTATCACATACAGCACCAGCTCGACTTGCCTGGAAATATCCAATCCAGTCTCGGTTGTTCTTTGCCCGCCTTTTTCTGAACAGCCGGTAAACACAAGGGCCGTTAACAACAAGGCCATAACCGCTAAAACAATTCTTTTCATACAATTCCTCCAATAATATTTGCTGAAATTCAGCCTTTTACAGAACCAATGGTAATCCCTTTAACAAAAAACCGCTGCACAAAGGGATATAATATAATAATGGGGCCTGTTGCAACAACAGCCATAGCCATTTTCAGCGAATTGGAAGGCAGGTTTTCCAGGCGAATGCCGGCCTGGTTTGCAATTAACGCCATTGCCTGAAACCGGTTGAGCAGATCGTATAACATATACTGTAACGGATATTTGGATGGAGTGTCAATAAACAGCATTGCATTATACCAGTTATTCCAGTATCCTAATGCGGTAAACAAGCCAATTGTGGCAAGAGCCGAAGGCAAAAGCGGCAAAACAATCCGAATAAATATTTTAAATTCTCCCGCACCGTCTATTTTGGCAGATTCTATCAAGGCATGAGGTATGGCTTGAATAAAACTCCGCATAATCAGCAGATAAAAAACGTTAAACATTCCCGGCAGAATAAGCGCAAGCAAATTGTCGTATAGATGAAGATAGCGGATAAAGAAAATATAGGTGCTTATCATGCCTCCGTTAAATAATGTGGTAAAATAAAAGAAAAAAGCAAGGGAATTGCGGTACTTAAATGCTTTTCTGCTGATTACATACGCGGTCATGGCGGTAATAAACAAGCCGGCAAGCGTCCCCGCCGCTGTTATGAAAACAGTAACCCCATACGCCGTTAATATTTTTCCCGGCGACTTAAAAACAACCTCGTAAGCCTCCATGGTAAATTCTTTGGGAAAAAGACCGTATCCTGAAAACCTAAGCGCCTGCTCGGAAGAAAAAGAAGCGGAAATCAGCATAATAAAAGGCAATAGGCACGTAACGGTAATAAGGGTAATAACCGTAAAACCAACCATGTTAAATGCAACTGTTGCCCTGCTGTTTTTCATTCCCCNCTTTCCGCTTTTCANTGTTTCCTCCTAAAATAACGCATAATCGGCATCAATTTTTTTGATAATGTGATTAACCGTAACAATAATGATGAAGCACAAAACCGACTGATACAGGGTTGCAGCGGCAGTCATGCCAAAATC
>WRNF01000141.1 GCA_009776715.1 Treponema sp.
TTTCATGCCTATCTATTAGCAATGAATTGCGTATTAAATTTTCTCCATTACACGAGAAAAATTTAAATTCGTTCGCATTAGCGAATGATACAATATAAGGGCTAATAAGCCCAAAGGCACCTGGACGTATTCCAGGAAAAGGATTTTTTTTTATGGCGAAAAAATTGTATGTAGGGAATCTTTCCTACAACACCAGCGAAGATGCACTTAGGAATCTTTTTGCCGGTTTTGGCACGGTTGAATCCGTGAAAATAATCGTTGACAGGAATTCCGGTAATTCCAGAGGTTATGGTTTTATCGAAATGAGCAGTGACGAAGAAGCAAATGCGGCAATTGCCGGAACTAACGGCATTGAATTTGAAGAACGGCCCCTTCGCGTCAACGAAGCAATGGACAAACCTCGCCGCAACAGTGGAGGCAGCGGAAACAGATGGTAAGGATAGCATCCGGTAAATGAATCTCCCGCCCTAATGTCCGGCGTATCATGTTTGTGTAACTAACCCTTCGTAAGGTTCGTTCTGTAAGGAAATTTGATTAATTGCGGGGGTTCCTACCATGTAATTTAAGTGTTACAAAAATTTAACCGCCTGAAGGGAAGGGCGGGGTCTCCTTAACCGATCCGCAAGTGCGGTGAAGGTTCCTCTCTTGATTAAACCCTGCTGCAAATAAAAAGAACATTTAAAAAAATGTCAAAACAATAATGCTCAGAAAAGAACGTAATTTAATTACCCTAAAACTTCATTCCCTGTGTTCTTTATTCTACCTCATACACCCAGGTTGCGGTTATCCAGTTACGGTGTGATGCAAGCGAAACCGGATCATAAGGAATTCCGTAAGGATCTGCGGGCATCCATTCAATGGCATTGGCGATAATTGTTTGTGTCTTCGGATCTTTAAGCCATTTCATAACAATTTGAATTTTTTCATTGGCTTCGCCTGAATTTATAGGAAGCGCCCAGAGCAGTTGCGCTTGCAGGCTGTACTGGCCGTCAGGTGCGTGTTCAGGAAAGGGAAGAACGGTAAGAATGGATTTTCGCGGATTAGGGTAAGAACGGATAATGTTTAATGGGGCATATACCCATGCGGTTTCGTTTCCCATTAAGCGAAAAAACACATCCTGCCATGTATATGTTTGAGAACCGTTGGGAAAACGGCTGCCGCTAAAAAGATTGTTTTTTAATGCAAGCCATGAATTTTCGTCTGCAGAAAACACGCCCGGGCTTGTCTGAAGCATTCGGGCAATCCATGCATCAACCGAAGAAGAGTCTTGCCCCGGCAATAGCAGCGTTCCGTCCCCTCCGGCAAGAGAATATGCCCTTTCTGCAGTTAATGGCGGATCCCGGTATTTGTAAAAAACCATCCAGGGATTCAACGCAAGCAGCAGTGCGCCGTTGTGTTCAAGCTCATAAGGCAAATACCGGTAAACCGAGATTCTTTCCTGTGTCTTCCAGGGTTTGGAGGCAATCAATATTCCCTGACCCTCAGGTAAATCACCGCCGTCCCATGCCTGTATCTCCTCTACAAAGCCGCTCGGAGGATTGGCATTTGCAAGAATTTGCTCCCAGGCTTTTTCAAACTTAGCTTCGACAAACCATGTATTGGAACTGTCTCCGCTGCAACTGTAAAAAATAATTCCCGTTACAGCAAAAAAAAGACAGATTGCTGCATTGTGTTTTGTTTTTTTCATTTTAACTCCATTTTCATTAGATTATATTGATTGCCAATTCCTTCATCTGCCGGTCAGTTTCAGTTCTGCTTTCCTGGAATTTCCGGTCGGATTCCAGAAACATTGTCCACACTTTTTCAAAAGTAAGCTCTTCCTCCGTAGGCGGCGGCTTGTAGCTAAAATCTGTCATAATAATCTCCTGCTGCCGCTATTATAGCATATTTTTATTTGTTTATACATTATAAATGACGGAAATGTGCTTTTTGCAATAGTGTTTTAGGAATTTACTGGAAATTTCACACAAAGACGCGGAGGGGCAAATGCCGTAAAGATTGGGGCCACTGATGCCAACAAATTCCAACAACAGTATATCTATTGATTTTTAAATTGATATATTGTATATTTTACATGGCAAATGTTAACTCGGCCTAAAAATAGGATTTTAAGGAGAAGACAGTGAAAAGCTATTTTAGCAACAAATTAACCATTAGCCTTTTGGTGCTGCCCGGGCTTTTAATCATGCTCTTTGCCATTGCTGTTCCTCTGGTAATTAGCCTGGTTTTAAGTTTTATGAAATGGACAGGCTTTGGACCAATGACGTTTATTGGCATTGACAATTATTCAAGGTTAATTGTTGATGGAATATTCTGGCAGTCTTTACTTAACGTTGTTTATTTAATTCTGGTAACAGTACTGCTGCAGAATGTGTTTGCTTTTTTTATTGCATCCCTTTTAACAAAACTTTCCCTTAAGGCATCCCAAATTCTTAGAACCATTTTTTTTATCCCCGCCACTTTAAGCCTGGTTGTAGTAACAAGGTTATGGGTAAATTTATTTGAACCTTCTGGCGGAATGCTGAATAACATTATACAAAAACTGGGATTTGAAGGGGAAATACACTGGCTGGGCAACCCCAATACCGCTATATGGGCAGTTATATGGATAATTATATGGCAAGGATTCGGATGGGCGTTATTGTTTTTTTACAGCGGCCTTATGACAGTGCCAAAAGAACTGGAAGAAGCGGCGTTAGTCGATGGCGCCAATAAGTGGCAACTGCACGTTCACGTGATCTTGCCTTATATAATGCCGGTAATTCAATCAATAATAATTATTGCTGTCATTTCATCGCTTAAACAAATGGAAATGATCTACCTTTCCACAAGCGGCAGCTATGGAACAATGTTTCTTGGAGTNTACCTGTATAACCGGGCNTTNCTTGCCGAAGAATTTGGTTTTGGAAATGCCATTTCGGTTGTTTTTGTGCTGATTGCGGTACTTTTGACCATCCTGATTCAGCGGGGATTTAGAAAATTCCTGCAGCATTTATAAGAGGGCATAAAATGAACGATTTAAGCATTATAGGCAAAAGCAAATGGAATTATATTGTTTCCCGCAGAATCTTCAAAATTCTGGTGTATTCGTTTCTGGGTTTTTTGGTTGTGGCGCAGATTTTCCCGCTAATTTGGCTGTTTATTAATTCAATAAAAAAATCATCCGAAGTTTTTGGCCCGGAAGTATTATCCTTTCCCGAAGAACCGCAATGGGTAAATTATTCCAGGGCGCTTACTCAGGGAAAAATTCTCGCATATTTAAGCAACACGCTTATAATTGTCATTCCATCGGTTTTACTGGGAACCCTTTTGCCTTTTTTCATTGCCTACGCCTGTACAAGAATGGTCTGGAAACTAAAAAAACTGGTGTGGGCAATTGTTGTTATTGGAATGACCATTCCAATCCATACAACGCTGCTTCCCAATTTTCTGTGGTACAATATTTTCGGCCTTCTGGACACCCATCTGGCTTTGATCATTTCATACATGGCTTTTACCATGTCGTTTAACAGTATTGTCTTTTCAGGGTTGCTGGCATCAATTCCTAAATCCATGGAAGAATCCGCTTTTATTGACGGCGCGGGGTATTTTAGAATAATATTTACCATTATCATTCCTATTTCAGTTAACGGTTTTATTACTGTAGGCATTATGACTTTTCTGAATCACTGGAATGATTTTATCATGGCTTTTACCTATCTTAGAAAAGAAAGGTTTTACACCCTGCCATTTTCAATTATCAGATTTCAGGGACAATATTCATCTGAATATGCGGTGCAATTTGCGGTAATGTTCCTGGTTGCCTTGCCTCCCTTGCTGTTTTATTTTATATTCAGCAAATGGCTGTTGTCGGGCGCTACCGCAGGCGCAGTAAAAGGATAAATTTTAATTTTTACACATACATTTCTAACAAGGGGCATTCAATGAAAAACGGTATTATCAGTTATGACAAACACGGATTTATCATTCACGGTAAAAGAGAATTTTTAATAGGCGGCGAATTCCATTATTTTAAGGTGCCGGCTGCATTGTGGGAAGACCGGCTGCAAAAAATGAAAGCAACCGGCGCCAACCTTATTTCGGTGTACATTGCATGGAATTTGCATGAACCGGTGGAAGGCAAACAGCGGTGGACGGGAGATTACGATTTGGATCGGTTTTTATCGCTGTGCCAAAAATACGGCTTTTACGTTTTAATAAAACCGGGGCCTTATATCTGTGCCGAATTGGACTTTGGCGGGCATCCGGATTGGCTTATTGCCAAGATAGCCCGTGGCGAATTCCGCCTGCGAACCCTGGACAAAGGGTATCTTGATCTGTGCCGGTATTGGTACAAGTCGTGCAGCGAACAAATTGCAAAACATTTGATTACCAACGGCGGCAGCATAATTGCCGCACAGATTGAAAACGAATATGACCATTTAATTGAATACGGTGAAGAGACCATCACTACCCAGGATGCCATCGACTATTTCATGTTTCTAAAATCCGCAATGGAAGAATTCGGCATTGATGTGCCTAAATTTGCCAACGAAGCGGAATTTCTGCGCGGGCGCGGAATAATTGACACCCGGACATATTACCCGAACATTCCCGGCCTTTGGATGTGGGAATTTGAACGCTTTGAAGAAAAATTGCTTAATTCCAAAAAATCGCAGTCCGATTCGCCGGTCATGATTCTGGAATTGCAGGCCGGCTGGTTTTCGCAGATTGGCTCCCCCACCTACAGCCCCGGCCTGGATGTAGTGGAAGGAGTGTCAAAAAGCGTGTTTATTACCGGCGCATCCATTGTCAACTACTACATGATGGTTGGCGGCACATCATTCCCGTTTATCGGCGCACGCGGCGATACCGTTCTGGGCGGGCATGGCAATATTACCAGCTATGACTTTGGCGGAGCGCCGGTAGGTGAAACCGGCGAACTGCATGCGCAGAAATTTTACTGGCTAAAAGGTTTTATCCGTTTTGCAAAAGAATTTTCCCGCATTATCAGCGAAAGCGACGGCAAGCGTTACGCGCAAATACTGTCCGGCGGCGAACATATTGCTGTTTTGGAAAAAGACCGNGCCGTGCCGGATTATTCCACAGACAAAAGTTTTGAAAATTTTACCTCCTANGAAGAAGGCNGCAANGACGGGCGTTTCTTTTTTGTGCGTAACTGCGAAGAAGAAATAAAAGACCTTGTCATACATATACCGCAGGAATTAACCGGCACGGCATACACTTTCAATGCCTCCGTTGATCCCAGGCAAACCAGAATGTTCCCCCTTGCTTTTTCTGTGCCGGAAACAGACCTAAGAATTGATTATTCAACCTCGGAGATTCTCCTGTCGAAAGCCTATAAAAACGGCACGGCCTTTGTAATGTGCGGCAAGGCAGGAACAAAAGGCGAAATGGCGCTTAACGCTGATGTAAGCGAAATTGAAGCGCTGCATGGCAATGTTTCCGTTTACGCAAGCGCGGGGGGCAGCATGTTGTGTTATGAACATTCGGGAATTGTCATTGTAAAGGCGAAAAATGTTTTCTTTTTTCTTGTGGAAGAAAGTTTTAACGGCAAGATAGAGGAGTTGCCCGGCGGGCTATTGTTCCACAACTGTTATTACCTGCAAAACCTTGAGGAAAAAGGTGACAGCTTATCACTGACGCTTCAGATAAAGGAACATACCGAAAATATCTTTTTGTTTTTCCCGATTGAAGACGGCGCAGGATTTACAAGCGCATTGCTTGACGGCCGCCATACCGCCTTTATTTCAGGCAGATCCGGCATACAGGGGGCTGTCTTCCCGGTTG
>WRNF01000142.1 GCA_009776715.1 Treponema sp.
CAAAACAGCGGCATCGGCGATAAAGGCATGGTTTTTTACAGAGAGCGGGTTTATTCTGCCGCCGCTTTTTACAAGCGATACAATGCCGTCTGCTCCTCCCATTATTATGGTACTGCCATTATTTAATGCGCAAATTGCGTTAACATTAAAATCATCCTGATTTCCAGGAAACGATAATTCTGCAGGGGTGCCCTTAATGAGCTTGCCGGAAGAATCAACGCTGTAATTAACTATTGTTATATTTTCTTTTTTGTTTTGAATAAAGCAGATTAAATCATTCTCTGCGCAGGCGAGCATGGCATTGCTGGGAATAGACGTATCGTTGACAAGTATGCCGCCGGATGCAGCATTGACAATTAAAAGCCCTTGATTATTAATTCCTGCAAGCAGCCGGTTGTTACTGAATAATACCGGGCTTGAAAGGCTTGCCGGCGCTTCAAAACGGTGGCTTTCGCTCAGTGTTCCAATATCCCAGTACGAAATTGCGCCTGAGGCAAGGTACATCATTAAATTTCTCTCTGCCCTTCCGGTAACAGCCATGCTTACATTTGCCGTAATCGGCAGATGGGATTGAATCTGTTTGCCGGATGCAGGATCAATTAATATCAAACCGGTTCTTCCGGTAACGGCTGCAATAATAAAGCTGCCGCCCATTGAATATGAAACATGGCTAACAGGATCATCAAAGGAAAGCGTAAAAAGATTNCGGCGTTCTTTGTAATTCCAGGCTGAAAGGCGAAAAACCCCAAAACGGTTGCTTTCTATTACACACAGTTCGTCTTTATCCGGCCTTCCGGCCATGGCAACAATGCTGTAAGGGCTTATTTGAAAACGTTGAACAGCAGCATTGCTGCGGGTATCCCATGTTTCCAAAAAACCGTCTTCACCTCCTGATATTACAGTATCTCCCCTGTGGATTATAGCGTTGATTTTTCCCTGATGTCCGCCGGGCATTGTTTTAAATGCCCATTCATTGCCGCTGAGCGATCCTGTAATCACAAGAACATAAATGAAAAAAACAGATAGTTTCACTTTCCACCTCTTATCTCCTGTTAAAAGTTATTCGGAAACTTAGGTTTCTGGACAACTTCCTATAAAAAAATATTTAATGGCAGGGTTAATTCTGTAGAATTCTCCATGCCATCCCTTATATATTCAATATGCATTACCGTTGATAAATTTTTTGCCATATTGTTAATAACATTTTCAATGTCAGCCGTACTGCTGACAGTTTCATTATTTATTTTGAGTATTGTGTCGTTTTGCACAAGTTCTGTGCCAGCGGCATAAGTATTTGGGGCAATTTGGCTTATGACAAGTCCTGTTTCCACGCTCATGCCTATTTTATCAATTAATTTTTCTTCACTTCCCTGCCGCATAAAAGACATTATATCAGAATAAAAAGCAAAAATCATCAGCAAACAGATGATAATAACGCCTGCGGTCTGGAATATTTTTACTGCTTTTGGATGGGCCGGTTTTCGCCTGATTATTTCCACTATAAAAAGAATAATCAACCCGCCGTCTATAATTGGCAAAGGCAGAAGGTTCATTATGCACAGGGCAATCGAGATGAAAGCCAGGATGCCTGCCATTGACCGCAAGCCGGTGCCAAAACTTTGGCTAAATCCCCCAGCGGCCATTTCCCCAACCATGTAGGTTATGCGGACAGGCCCGGAAACGGCTTTAGTTCTGTCTATGTCCTTAAAAAGCAGGCCAGGCTTTTAACCGAAATGGACAGGGTTTCCCAGCTTTCCTGCACGCCTTTTGCCAAAGCCGCATGAGGCCAAAGAGAAGGGTTTTTGTACTGCACATATTTCCAGCTTATTCCCGGATTAACCGCCGCAGAGAGGGGCAGGGTCAATTCAGTATGACTTTCAATGCCGCCCCGTTTATATTCAACCGGTATTGCTATTGGCTGAATGTTTTTAAAATTGCTTTCAAAGTCAACAGTATTAGTTACCTTCTTGTTATTTACGCTGATTATTCTGTCATTTGGAGCAAGCCCTGCCTCTTCGGCAATGCTGCCGGGAATAATTGCATCAATAACAGGATCTGTCCAAAATATAACGCCGATTAATCCCGCTCCGGAATTTTTATCAAGATTAGGCCTTAAAGATAAAAGTTTTTCTTCTCCCTGCCGGTCAATTTTTATTTGCAGTTCTTTTTCAGGATTGGTAACAATATTTTTCTGTACTTCACTGTGATTCCTTGTCCGCCTTCCGTTTATCTCGATGATTCTATCCCCCGATTGCAGTCCGGCCTTGTCTGCCGGATATAAAGTTCCATGTTCATCGAATTCGGATGCAAGCACAATGCGGTTTTCCAGAACGGTCTCATCAAAACCAATGCCCCAAATTATTGACAATACAATTACCGCAAAAAGAAAATTAAAAAACGGGCCTGCAAATGCAACAATAATTCTTCGTAGGGGACTGGCTGCCATCATGGAACCTTTTTCCATCGGAATATTGTTTTTTTTGTTTTTCCATGCTTCATCGAAATCAGCCTCGCCCTTCATCTTGCAGTAACCCCCTACCGGAAACAACCCAAGACGGTATTCAACTGCGCCAATTTTCTTTTTTAAAATCGGCTTGCCCCAGCCTATAGAAAATGCTTCTACGTCGATGCCGACCAGCCTGCACGCCAAAAAATGGCCCAATTCATGCATAAACACAACAATGCCCAGGCCTACCAGCCCTAAAGCAATTTTTACTGCAATCATTTTATTTCCTTTTCCGCAAATATTTTTGCCTGTTTGTCTGCCTCTAAGACAGCGTCAATGCTATCAGGCATTTTACTCCAATCCATATCTAAAACATACCTTGTAATGCGTTCAATATCAAGGAAGCGGATACGCCCCGCTAAAAATGCGTTTACTGCCGCTTCGTTTGCCCCGTTGTAAGCGCAAGGGTACAGGCCGCCCTGTTTTAAAACCTGATACGCAAGCGCAAGCATGGGAAATTTTTCAAAATCCGGTTTGCAAAAAGAAAGAGAGAGCGCATCAAAATCAAGGGCGCCAAAGTCCGATTGCCTAAGACCTGGCCAGTACAGCGCTTTGTGAATGGGAAGCCGCATATCGGGGTTTGAAAGCTGGGCATACACCGCGCCGTCTTTCATTTTAACCATTGAATGAACAATGCTTTGCCGGTGAATAAGCACTTTTATTTTTTCAGGGGGCACATTAAATAAATGCACCGCCTCCATTATTTCCAGTCCCTTGTTTGCCATTGTAGCTGAATCGATGCTGATTTTCGGCCCCATGTTCCAGGTGGGATGCTCAAGGGCGGTCTGGGGAGTTGCCTCTTCCATTTCACCTGCGGATGCGTCTAAAAAAGGGCCGCCGGATGCGCTAAGAAAAATTTCCTGCGGAATCTCTTCCCCCTGGTTTTGCAGCAGATGAAAAATTGCGGAATGTTCAGAATCTACCGGAATTATTTTAATTTTTTTTTCCTTTGCATAACTCATAACAAGGGAGCCGGCCATTACCAGAGTTTCCTTGTTTGCAAGGGCAAGATTGCAGCCTGCATTTATTGCCGCCATTGAATATTCAAACCCCGCCGATCCGCTAACCCCGTTAATTGCAATTTCGGCGCCGCAGTTTGCAATTGCGTTAAGCAGGCGTTTTTTCCCGGCAGGCTCTGAGCAGAGAATTTTTTCTGCTTTGGGCCAAAGCCGGCCTGCTTCGTTAAGCGCATCGCTGCTGCGGTTGGCGCTTAACAGCACAATTTCAAAATCATTTTTTCCACAGGCAATTACATCCAGCGCATTTTTTCCAATAGAGCCTGTGGCTCCCAATACAGCAATTCGTTTTTTCATTACATCGTTATTAAGGTATTTTCATTGTTTGATCAAAGAGCAGGCTGAAAATAAGGTAAAATCCCGGGGCCGCCAGTGATATAGAATCAATTGAATCAAGCACACCGCCCCTGCCGGGAATAATTCCTCCCGAATCTTTTATGCCGCAACTGCGCTTAATGCCCGATTCCCCAAGGTCGCCCAATACTGCGGCAATCCCTGTAAATAAACCCATAAATGCTCCTGATAGATAATGGCTGCCATAAAACTGATATACCGGAATAAAAATATCGCTAAAAATGATAACAGCGGCTAGGCCGACAATAATGGAACCAATAAATCCGCCGATAAACCCGGCAATACTTTTGTTGGGGCTTACCGCAACTATGCCGCTGTTATTTTTTCCGAATAAAATCCCTGCCGCCCATGCTGTTGAATCGCAGGCAAAAATTATGCATAAAAAAACAATAATAAAAATTGAATTATTTTCCCATTGGCACATCCGCACTATCCACAGCATTAATATGCCCGGATACAGCAAAACAGATAACCCTGCTGCAAATTTGTTGACAAAATTGTTTAGCGAATCGCCGCGGGAAAAAATTCTGGAGACAAAAAGCCATGACAAGGTTCCGCCAATAATGACCGGAATAAGCAGTTGTATAAACGGAATATTTTGAAAACAGATGATCAGGTACATTGCCAGAGGAGGCAGCGCTCCCAGTATGGCCGATTCTGTTTTTGAAATTTTTAGGCCTTTTTTTTCAAGCATTATTGAAAATTCAACTGCCCCCAGGGAACTAAAGATAATCACCACTATATTAAAGCATAAGTTATGATAATACGGTAAATAATAAATAATAAAAATAAAGAACGGAATGCCAATTAAAAAAATAAGCAGCCGTTGTATCAGTTTTTTCATGTTTTACTCCGTCTCATTTGCTGTTATGCCGCCAAAGCGCCGGTTGCGGTTTTGATAATTTTTTACCGCAAGAATAAGGTCCTCGGATTCCCAGTCCGGCCACAGTTTTTCTGAAAAATACAGTTCCGAGTAGGCCCCTTCCCAGAGCAGAAAATTGCTTGTCCGCAATTCGCCGGCGCTGCGGATAATCAGGTCGGGGTCGGGCACATCGGGGTTGTCCAGGCTGGCGGAAATGTCTGCTTCTGTAATGGCGGCGATGTCTTTGCCTGTTTCCGCAAAGCGGCGCAAGGCCCGCAGCAGCTCATCCCTGCCGCCGTAATTAACCGCAAGAATCACCTGCATTCCGGTAAACCCCTTAGTGTCTTCGGCGGCATCTGTAATTTCTTTTGCGATGTCAGGCCGCAGTCCTGCTATGCCGCCGGCATGGCGTATTCGAATGCCGTTCTGCCGGTAAAAATCCATCTCGCCGCGAATATATTTTTTTATCAGGCCCATGATAAACCCGACTTCGGAGGCTGCGCGTTTCCAGTTCTCTGTAGAAAAAACATACAAGCTAAGATAGCGCACCCCCATCCCGCTTGCTGCTTTTACAATGCGTTTTGCCGCATGCAGGCCTTCCTGATGTCCCTGGGTGCGGGTTAACCCGCGCTGTTTTGCCCAGCGGCCGTTTCCGTCCATGATAATTCCAATGTGGCAGGGAACGTTGCCCTTTGTCATCAAATCCAAAGCCAATTACACTTCCATAATTTCTTTTTCTTTTTCTTCAAGAACCTTGTTTATTTTATCTATAAAATCATTAGTGAGTTTTTGCAGGCCGTCCTCGGCCTTGCTTTCCTCGTCCTCGGTAATTGAAGCGCCCTTTTGCTTTTTTTTCAGTTCTTCGTTGCCGTCCCGCCGGATATTGCGGATTGCCACGCGTGATTGTTCCGCCTGGTTTTTCGCCATTTTAACCAATTCTTTCCGCCGTTCTTCGGTTAACGGAGGAATGGTAATGCGAATAACTTTTCCGTCATTGGAGGGGTTAAGTGACAATTCCGAAGACAGTATTGCCTTTTCAATTTCGCCGATAA
>WRNF01000143.1 GCA_009776715.1 Treponema sp.
CTTTGATGATCGCTAAGAAAACGCCATTCAAATCCGGTTTCAAACAGCACCTTCACCACCGGCCCTTCGCCGGAGGGGCTAACATCCTGCACATAACCGCAGCCGTAATCATCATGATACAGGCGGTCCCCGAAATGCCAAAACGACGAATCTTCGGCTTCTAACTCTTTTACACTGTACTGCTTTTTAGTAAAGGGAAAAGAGCGAAAGTTCTGCACATTAAAACCCAGTGGGGCATTTCCAATAATTCGTATACAGTTTTTGTCAATTTCCCGTAAAAATACCGAAGGATTCATCGGCATTATCCTGCCAAATATTCGGCGCATTTCACATGAACACAAGTATAGTTCATCCATGGCGCGTGTGGCTCCAACATAAAATAAACGCCGTTCCTCTTCAAGATCGTCGCCTTTTTTATCTTCCCGCGGAAACAGGCCCTGTTCAAGGCCAGTCATTATTACACGCTTAAATTCAAGGCCTTTGGTATTATGGTATGTAATGAGCGTTACCCTGTTATGATTTTCTGCATCATCAGTACTTCCTTTTTTGGAATTTTCTTCCCTTGCCCTGTCCAGTTCTATGTGTTCCAGAAATTCCAATAAGCCCTGAACAGTACAGGGATACAGGCTCGCTGCATTAACCAACTCCTGCAAATTTTCCAGCCGCTGGTTTCCGCTAATATCATCCTGCGTTAAATGATATCCTGCAATGCCGGAATCCTTAACAATTTTTGCAACGCATAACGAAAGCCCTTCCCCTGAAACCAATTCCCCGTTTCTTTTTTTTAAAGATTTGTTATTAATTTTTCCAACTGTGTTTTTTTCAGTAATTTTATTATTTTCAGTAACTGAATTTTTTAAAAGAGATTGGCATTTTTCCATTACTGCCAAAAATTCCTCCAGGCCTTTCCGTCCCTTGGGCGTTATTTCAGGGGCTGTTTTTTTTGCCGCATCAAAAATATTTATTCCCTGCTGTAGGCTTGCCTCGACAAGGCGGTTCACCGTAACAAGCCCAAGGGCCCTTGCCGGTTTATTTACCACACGGCGAAAGGCAACCTCGTCATTGGGGTTTACCATGAACGACAGCAATGCAAGAGCGTCTTTAATTTCTTCCCTTTCATAAAATTTAAGCGAACCGACCACACGGTAGGGAATGTTCCGGTGCAAAAATTCCGTTTCAAAACCAAGCGACTGGGCATTGGTTCGGTACAATACAGCCCATTCGGAAAATTGGGCTTTATTTGCAGAAACGGAATTTTTTATTAACGTTGCGCAATAATCTATCTCTTCATCCTGATTCGGCAAAAAAGCAAGCACAGGCTTTTTTCCCTCGCCGCGTTCTGAACGGAGAATTTTCCCCAAACGGCCTTTATTGTGCGCAACAACCGAGGATGCCGTATCCAGAATTGCTTTTGTTGAACGGTAATTGCTTCCCAGGCGGATTATTTCTGTACCGGGAAATTTTTGCGGGAATTCCAGAATATTTTTTACTTCGGCGCCGCGGAAACGGTAAATTGACTGATCGTCATCGCCCACAACGCATACATAGGTTTGCGGGCCGGCCAGTTCTTTCAGCAGTTCAAATTGGGCAACATTGGCATCCTGGTATTCATCTACCATAATGACAGAAAAACGTTCCCTGACACGCTGTGCCAGTTCTGGCTCTTTTCGCAGTATCTCTACCGGTTTTTTTATTAAATCGCCAAAATCCGCATTGCCGGTACGCAATAGGCGTTCTTCGTATTGTGAATAAATTGAACGGAATTTTTTACTGTTGTCAATAATTTTAAGCAAAGGATCTTCGGGAGAAAAGAAATAATCCTTTGCCCTTGAAATGTTATGCGCAATATGCTTGATGTCCTGTTTTTTAAAATCTTTCAGCATGGTAGAAAGCAGGGATATTACGTCGTTGTCATCGTAAATTAAAAAATTGGATTCCAGNCCGGCATAAGCNCCATAACGCCTTAAAAACCATGCNCCATAAGAATGAAAAGTCCGCAGCATGGCATACTCTGCCCTATGNTCAATAATTTTAGCGCGCTCTGCCATTTCATGCGCTGCTTTGTTGGTAAATGTAACCGCAAGAATGGACTGCGCCGGTATGCCATGTTCACGGATAAGCCATGCGATTTTTGTGGTTATTACCCTTGTTTTTCCCGAACCTGCCCCGGCAAGAATTAACAAAGACTTTCCTGTATGCAGTACCGCCTGCTGCTGTTCACTGTTTAAGGTTTCAAGATATGAAGGCAAAGAAAATTTATCCGGCATAATGTATTTATCAGCTTTTTCCAAGGTATTTATTGGCAATTTTAAGCATGGCATCTACTTCTAATGGTTTTGCTATGTGTCCGTTCATTCCGGCTTTAAAACAATGTTCAATATCTTCGGAAAAAGCATTAGCCGTCATTGCAATTATAGGCACTCCGAAGGGATGCGCCAAATGCGGCATTGTTCCGTTTCCGCGCATTTCTGTTTCAAATTTACGAATGGCAATAGCGGCATCATAACCGTCCATTAAGGGCATCTGTATATCCATAAAAATCATATCGTAACGGCCTGGATTGGCGCAGTACATATCAACAGCAACTTTTCCGTTTTCAGCGCAGTCAATGGCAACATTGGTGTCTTCTAGCAGGGAGATAACAATTTCACGGTTTATCGCCACATCTTCCACCAGCAGCATCGTCTTTCCGCTAAATTGATAATCCATTGCATTGTTAAACGTTTTCACCGGCTCCAGCAGGGCGTGGTCTCCTTTCTCAAACAAAACCCATACTGTAAAACAGCTTCCCTTACCGGGGGTGCTTTCCACAGTAATGCCTCCGCCCATCAGTTCTGAAAGGCTTTTGCAAATAGCAAGGCCAAGCCCGGTTCCGCCAAAATGCTTGGCTGTGCCAGAATCGGCTTGCTCAAAAGCATTAAACAGCCTTGCCTGGTGTTCCTTCGTTATGCCGATTCCGTTGTCTTTTACGGTAAATTCAATTTTTTCTTTACTGCCGCGGCTTTCCAGCCTCTTCATGTTAAGCTGAATTTCGCCGCCGGCAGGAGTAAATTTTACCGCATTGGAAAGCAGGTTAATTAAAATTTGCGAAAACCGAATTTCATCGCCAATAACCGCCCTGGGAATATCCGGGGCAATTTCAATGGTAAAATGCTGTTTTTTTTCTGCTGCGCGTACATTAATAATGCTGCGGACGCTATTCACTAAAATTTCCATTGAAAACAGTTCATTGTTAAGTTCAAATTTTTTTGCCTCTATCTTGCTCATGTCAAGAATGTCATTTATTAACCCCAGCAGTTGTTTCGAGGCAGCGGCAATTTTATCAAGGCAGTCATAGATGCGGTTCAGATCGGTACAGGATCGGGCAATGACAGTCATTCCGGTAACGGCATTAATCGGCGTTCTTATTTCGTGGCTCATGTTTGCAAGGAATTCGCTTTTAATCCGGGATGCAGCCAATGCTGCCTCGGACGCTGCTTCCAATTCTCCGGTTCTGTCGCTCACCAACTGCTCAAGCCGTTTTCCTTCCTTCATGTTCCGGCGGAGGATTACAAATAACAAAAATAACACGCAAAACATTAATGCCGAAGCCCCGATTAACCAGGGGCGCTGCGCCTGGGCAAGTTTNCCTCGGTAATCAAACACCCTTCCCTCCCAATGTTTAAAAATATCATCGGTATTAATTAAACGCTGGGCTTTGGATATTATTGAACAAAGAACCTGTTCATTTTTATTAAAACCAAAATAAGAATCTGAAGGGTGGTTGAATATTAAATTTGCCTTATATCCGGGACGTTCAAGATAATTAGTGATTGCAAGCAACTGGTTGCTTGTTGCCATTACAAGATCCACTTCACCGTCAGCTAACCCGTCGTATGCTGCAATGTTAGTTGCATAGTTCACCGTGTTGGGATGGTTGGGAAACCACTGGTAAAATTCCTCTGTATAACCTGCATCTGTTATTAATCCTATGCGGGAAAATAACACTTCATTAATATTTATATCTTTAAATTCATTAGCAGAGATCATGGCATAAAAATCACGCAGATAGGGCATGTCTGCCCAAATAAAATGCCTTGAACGGGAATCTGTTTTTAAAAGTTCCAAAAGCATAGAAACCTCGCCTTCTTCCAGCATCTTCATTAAACCCGTCCATTCGGCGGAAGTCTCGTTAATCACATTAAAACAAAGGCCGGTGTATTCTTCTATTTCCTGAAGCACCTCAAAAGAGATGCCCTGCCATTGTTGTTCATATTCATTATAAAAAGAGATTGGATAGTTATCAAATTCTGATGCGATTTTCACTGCGGTTTCAGGCGTATTGTGAAGGCTTATATATTCCTTTTCCTCATGGTTAAGCTGAAGGAACAACTTGTTGCTGCAATAATCAAGGTATCCCTGATTGTAAAGTTTTGTCAGATAACGCAGGCTGCCTGCGTTAAGCGCTTTTTCTACCGCCGTTATTACCGGCGCAAGAACGCGTTGCTGTGTTGCCATTGATACCGGACTGTAAGTAATAGGGAAAAAAACTTCGGCATATATATCGCCGTAAGCGTCAAATGCAGCCTCTGCCGAATCTTCGTCAAAAAAAGCATCGGTAAGCCCGCTGGACAGCAAATTATATGCCGCGGCATAATCATTTACATACTGTACTTCATGGTTGGGGGGAAGATGCGGGGCAAGTAAACTGTATGTGGTTGTTTCTTCCAAAAAAATAAAACGCAAAGGCCGAATCTTTTCCAGAACCGGCAGGGGTTCGCTGTTTCTAATACGCATTATTTTTATGGAACGTTCAACTATCGATTCAGTCATAAAATAAATTTGCAGGCGTTCGTCTGTTGCGGTAAGTTCGCCGGTAAAATCTATGGCCCCGGAACTTAGCCCGTTTATAATCTCGTCCCATTCAAAAAAATGCAGATCAAAGGGAATGCCAAACATCTTCCCAAGCCAATCGGTAAACAGAGCCGAAAAACCGCGCATGTTTCCATTTTCATTTAGAAAAGCTTCGGTTGAATGTAAAACGCCGTAAACAAATCTGTCTCTCTGCGTTTTTATTTTTTCAATCGCATTGATTTCTTCAGGCGTAATACCCGGAATATCCCTGTAACTAATGAGATTTATTTCTTCGTCTTGTTTTTTTCCCTGTTTTTCACAGCCTAACACTGTTAAAACAAGCAGAATGAAAAAAATTTTTTTAACCAAATGCATTCTTCCACTTTTAATGTTACGGTATTATTCCACTTTAAATTGTGAAACGCCTTTAATTAACTTGTCTATCGCCTGCCGGTTTTCTTTGCTTATTTCATAAGCATGAGTAACCGCCTTGTTAATATACTCTGTGCCGTCGGTCATTTCATTCATGCCGGTTTTTATCTCTTCAGTCACTCTTTCAAGATTTTCGCTTTCTTTTATAACTTCCGTCGCGCCTTCCAGCATTTCAATAGAACCGTTCTTTACATCGCGGGTTATTCCGTTCAATTCGCTAACGCCTTTCAATATATGTTTGCCCCCTGCATCCTGCTTTTCCATTACTCTGCGAATGTTTATTTCCTGCGATGCAACCGTTTTAATATCGTTATCGATCAATTCAAATTTATTTAGCACATTCCCGGTTGACCTGGTTATTTTATCTATTGAATCTTTAATTTTTTTAAGCACATTTCCGATAGTCGTTGACTGTTGGCTGGAATTAACCGCGAGTTTGCGTATCTCGTCCGCAACAACAGCAAAACCCTTGCCTGCCTCCCCTGCATGCGCTGCTTCAAT
>WRNF01000144.1 GCA_009776715.1 Treponema sp.
TGTAAATCTGTGGAAATCCGTGTAAATCCGTGGCCTTTTAACTACAGCTTCAAAAGTTACCAAAGAGTTGGTTCGCTGCGGAGCGACGCGGGGGCTTGTCTATAACTTCATTTGGCCTCTCGCTAAAGCATATAAACAATAGCCACGGATTTTCACGGATTAAAAGGATTCACACGGATTTTAAGAATTAAAAATTTAAAATAATCCGCGTTAATGCCTCCCTTCGGTCGGCAAGTGTAAGGAAAATTATTGTACGTCGCCTCTAAAGCGGCTTGTACTACCGCGAAATCCGCGGACCCTTAAATAAAAGTTACCAATGAGTTGGTTCGCAGCGAAGATGCGCGGGGCTATCCGTGGATGACTGTTGACAAAAACTGATAGTTTTGTCAAACTTACACAGATGAAGGCAAAAAATACATTCCAGGAAAGCTATGGCCCCTGGGCATTAGTGGCGGGAGGTTCTGAGGGCTTGGGAGAAGCTTTCGCCCAGGCGCTTGCAAAGAGGGGACTGAACCTTGTGCTGCTGGCCCGCAGGGAAGACAAGCTCAGGCAGGCAGCGGAAAAACTTAAAGAACGTTATTCTATTGACGTAAATACCCATGCGCTTGATTTAGCGGATTTTGAAAAAACCAAACAAATAATCTGCGGTTTGAAGGAGCAACTGGGAATAATGGTGTACAATGCCGCTTTTGCGCCCATTGGCTTGTTTGAAAATATTCCGGAAGAACAGTTGGCCCTGGCGGCAGATGTAAACGTAAAAGGGCCTCTTTTGCTTTCAAAATTAATGTCCGAGCGGATGATGCCAAGGGGGAAGGGCGGCATTGTATTGATGTCTTCCCTTGCCGGAACCCAGGGAAGCCTGGGCCTTCAAACCTATTCCGCCACCAAATCGTTTAACGCCATTCTTGCAGAGGGTTTGTGGAAAGAACTTAAGCCCCATGGCATTGATGTAATTGCATGTGTTGCCGGGGCAATACTTACTCCCGGTTACCGGCAGGCGGAAAAGAACAAACCCGCCCCAGGAACGCTTTCCGCGGAAACTGTTGCGGAAAAAACTTTGCAGGCATTGGGAAAAAAGCCGGTGATTGTTCCAGGCGCAGTAAATAAAATTGCCCGTTTTTTAATGTTAAGAATTTTATCAAGAAAAGCTGCAATATCATTAATGATGAAAAACACCGGAGGTTTATCATGACAACGAATATTTTGGATTATTTTACTCTGCAGAACATTTTGGGATTTTTTACCCCCTGGATTGGCTATGCGGTAATAACGCTGCTGCACTGCATTTTTCCTGCCAGAAAAATAAAGGGTTATGTACGCCATGACAAAACAGGCGATCTGCTGCATTACCGCATTAACGGCATCTTTGTTCTTATCGCAAGCGTTTTAATTTGGTGGGGGCTGGGAAAACATAACTGGGTGCCCTGGGATTGGATGTATACGGTACGTTGGGCAAGCCTGGCAGGGGCGGTTACGCTAGGGCTGCTGTATTCGCTTATTGTTGTATTTATCCGGCCTTCGACCGGCAAAAATTTTATTGCCGATTTTTGGTTTGGCCGCATTAAAAACCCCCAGTTTAAGAACGGCTTTATAGACGCAAAAATGTGGCTGTACCTGATTGGGGCAGTATGGCTGGAAATTAATATTCTTTCTTTCGCAGCGCATCACTGGCAAAGCCCGGACGGTTTTAATCTGGGCTATTTAGCTGCAACCGGCCTGCTAAGTTTTTTTCTTTGGGAATACCTTAGCTTTGAAAAAGTGCATTTGTACACTTATGATTTAATTGCAGAGCGGGTAGGATTTAAACTTGGATTTGGCTGCCTTGCGTTTTACCCTTACTTTTATTCAGTCGGACTTTGGGCAACAGTAGACCTTCCTAACCCTGACCGTCCTTTGTGGTACACAATTGCATGTGCCTGCATTTATTTTACCGGATGGGCAATTGCACGGGGCGCAAACATGCAAAAATATTTTTTCAAAATTTCACCGGAGAAAAAATTTTTGGGAATTAAACCGTTAATACTAAGCGACGGGAAACATTCATTGCTGGCAAACGGTTTTTGGGGAAAAAGCCGCCACATTAACTATCTGGGAGAAATTCTTGAAGCAGTGGGCATTGTTCTTGCAACGGGATATTTTTCGGTATGGCTTATTTGGCTGTATCCCGCATATTATGTTTTCCTGTTTATTACCCGGCAAATAGATGACAATAAAATTTGCAAAGCTAAATACGGAGACCTGTGGGATGAATATGTCAAAAAGGCAAAATACAGAATAATTCCCTATATTTATTAGAAATTCTGTGTAATGTGTATGAAATATATTATAAATATTATCTTTCTATTATGCTGTTTTTCCTCTTGCACAGAGCAGGAAATATCGTCTGTTGAACGGCAGGATCTTTTTTATATTGATATTGGCCCGATGGAAGATCAAATTGCCCTGTACAATTTAGAAAGCGGCAGCAGAATACGGAAAGCGGAATTGGCCATGAAGGATGGGTTTTTTTATATAAGCGATGCTAACGGCGGGAAAATTGTCCGTTATAATTCCTTTGGCGATCTTCTTTTTATGGTTTATAACAATGAAACAAGCCCCGATCCTGTTGCCTTGCAAAAAAAAACAGAGGATGGAATGCAGTCAACCCGCTGGGCCGTGTCTTATCCGCTGCGATCGCCCGGAAAAATTGCTGTGGATTCCAGAAAGCATTTTTATGTTGAGGAAAAACTGTCAAATGATCTGCATGGTTTTGATTCAGAAAATAAAGCATTGCTGGACAGCGTTGTGCTTCATTTTGACGCTGAAGGAAATTTTATTGAGTATCTGGGGCAGGGCGGTAAGGGAGGCAGTCCTTTTCCGCATATTTCCGGCTTATATGTTTCAGAAGATGATGAAATTGCGGTTGTCTGCATTATGCCCGGCGGCTGGCATACTTTTTGGTACAGCCCGCAGGGAGAGCAGTTGTTTTTAATTCAAATTAATAACGGCTCCATTCCTTTCCCGCCAGATTGGCAAGGCGCTTCTGCTTCAATTGACACAATAATGGCAGCCCCCTCTGCAAGAAAATTATACGCAAAAATTGATTACTACAGGGATGTTTTTGATGAATCCACTAAAGCAAAAATAAGCACCGAACCATTCAGATCACTGATATGGATTTTAAATATTGAAGACGGGAAATACGAGAAATCGCTGGAGGCTCCTTTTTTTGAAATCAGTTTTTCCGAAAACGGCAAAGAGATTAACATGAATCTGCCCTATTCCATGTTCGGCCTTCTTGAAAATGGAGGAATAATGCTCTATTTCCCTGTTGAAACAGGCTATAGCGTACTGCGCATGGAACCTGAATCGCAAAGACACCGCAGGGCTTTTATTCAGGTAGATCCCGATGAATTGCAATTTAGCGCATTTCACCTGTCTCCCGAAGGGATACTTTCTGCAATACTGGTGGAAAACCGAAGGATTAAAGCGGTTTGGTGGCGGATGGATAATTCCATGGGAATACAGCCTTGAAAAAAAATGTTTACAAAAATGTTAATTTAGTTTCTGCGATAAAAGCGCAGGAAATAGACAGGGAAGCGGCATTGCATTGGGGGCTAGATACTTTTACATTGGTTGAATCTGCGGGAAGGGCCTGTGCTGATGTTTTTGCCCGATCCGTGTTTTACCGCAGGAAAAAAGAGCTTTCGTTTACCGTGCTTGCGGGAAGCGGAAATAATGCCGCCGATGCGCTAACAATGCTTAAAACGCTTGTTTTTAAGGGTTATGCGAAAGCATCAAAATGCACAGTTTTTTTAACAAAAAAACCGGCTAACGAAAAAAATCCTCTTTCGCAGGCTGTATTGCTTATGCAGAAAATAGGCATACCGGTAATTATTTGGGAACAAGAAAAATCGGCAGAATTATTAAAAGCAGCGGATATTATTATTGACGGAATTGCCGGTACGGGAATAAATACAGAACTGCGCGGTGCCGCTGCAGAAATGGCGGCAGCAGCGAATACTGCAAATGCCGGCAATGGGACAATTATTGTTTCCATTGACATTCCATCGGGAATTTTTGACGGCTGGAAAACGGGAATGGCGGCAGTTTCCGCAACGGTAACGCTGGCAGTTGAACCGCAAAAGCTTTGCCTGTACGCACCTTTAGCAAGAGTTCATGCAGGGCGCATTTTGCCGGTTACCGGGATATTCCCTGCCGCCCTGTGCGAAAAATTCAGCGATGCGAGACTTATCGGCTGGGATGCTGCCGCTGCCGCAATTCCAGCGGTTCCGGCTGCGGCTTATAAATATCAGCGGGGAACAGTTGAAATACGCGCCGGCTCCCCGGGTGCGGCAGGCGCAGCCCTACTTGCAGCAATGGGGTCGCAGGCGGCAGGCGCCGGCCTTGTGCGGCTTATCGTTGACGCATCGTTGTATCCGGTAATTGCTACTGCCTGTACTGGAATAATGGCCGTTCCGGATAACCTTGCCCCGGCAGAAGGGCGTTTTACTCCCGATGCGGTGCTTCTGGGGCCGGGCTGGGGCAAAAGCCAAAGCCGCAAATCTTGCCTGGAATCCTATCTTCCCAGGGAAAAAAACAGCCTTCCTTTAATTCTGGATGCGGATGCTGTTGCGCTTGCCAAAGATATTGTTTTCCACGGCAATTGCATTTTAACGCCCCATGCAGGAGAATTTGCCGCATTCACAGGGCTTGACACAGAGACTGTCCTTTCCAACCCAATCCCAATGCTTAGGCATTTTGCGATGGAAAAAAAGGCAACTATTGTTTTAAAATCACATGTAATGTATGCAGCCTCTGTAAACGGAAGCATTGGGATAATTGACGGCATGCAGCCTGTGCTCGCAACAGGGGGAACCGGCGATGTGCTGGCAGGTTTTTGCGCCGCCATTGCCGCAAGATGCAAAGCTGCGCCTGCGCCGGCAATGCCCTTTGACGCTTTTGCCTGTGCCTGCGCCGCTGCTTCGCTGTTAATGCAGGCCGCTCAGGCGAAAGATGTTTCAAGGCGTTTTGCAGATCCGGCGGAAATTGCGCAAGCTGCCGCTGGCATTGCCGGCATTGCATGGTTAAGGTAGCATATGAGCGAAGAAAACAAGAAAAAACGGCCAAATGAAAACTATCAGTTAAGCCATCAAAAAACCGATAAAGACGGCATTATCTATTATTATGACAGGGAACGGCGTCTGTCAAAAGCTTCTCAGTCAGTCCGTGATTTGTATAAAGAAGAGCCTCCGCGCCGCTTTAACCTGTTACGCCCTCTGATGAACAGCAGGCCAAAAGCTTTTATGTTTATTTCCATTGTGGTAATTTGCGGATTTATGTTTGCGCTTTCATTCCTTGGTTATTTAGACAATTCGTATCAATTGGAGGGCAATCATCTTGATATTAAAGCATACAAACATGAGGATATTATCTTTATTTCTTTAAAAAAAACTATTCCAAAAAGCATAACCGGCCGCCTGCAACCGGCATATTCAGGTAATGTTGATATCTCTGTAACAGCCCGCATGGATTCACAGCAAAATTTTTTCCATAATGTTTATTTTTCATCCGAGCCTGTAGAAAGCCATAGTTTTACCATTCCCTTTTACTCCGATGAATTGCTGGTCGTTCTTCAAAGCGAAAAAGAGACCTTGCGGTTAATGCTTAAACCGGAGTGAAGCCGCTGCGCCGCTCCGCAGCGAACCAACTCTTTGGTAACTTGTGCCGAATATTCAATATAACACGGATTAGCACAGATTTTCCACGGATTTACACTGA
>WRNF01000145.1 GCA_009776715.1 Treponema sp.
GGGGAACACGGAGGGAAAAAATAAAATATTTATTATTCTTCTCTGTGTTCTCCGTGGTTTATACTCCGTGTTCTCCGTGGTTATTATTAAAACAGGACGGCCAAATGAAGTTAGAGACAAGAATACTAACCACTACTCACATTCTGCCCATTGTCTGCATAAGGTTTTGCTGGTTTTTCCCTTGTTTTGCCATTTTTTTCATCATGGTGCGCATTTTTTCAAATTTTTTAAGGAGGCGGGAAACCTCTGCCACCGAAGTTCCTGAACCCCGCGCAATGCGGCTTCGGCGGCCTGGCCCTATTATCAGGTGATTGGCCCGTTCTTTTCGGGTCATGGAAGAAATAATCGCTTCTTGCTGTTTTAATTCCGCTTTGTCAATATCTTCCTCATTTACCTGCCCTTGCATTCCGGGAATCATTTCCATAAGTTTTTGTATTGATCCCATTTTTTTTACCGAACGGAGCTGGGAAAGCCAATCCTCCAGGGTAAAGTTCTCTTTTTCCATTTTTTTCTGGAGTTCAAGCGCTTGTTTTTGATCAATTACTTCCTGTGCTTTTTCTACCAGGCTTACCACATCGCCCATGCCCAGTATGCGCCCTGCCATTCGTTCAGGATGGAATGGTTCAAAATCTTCCGGTTTTTCTCCGGTGCCGGTAAATTTGATGGGTTTGCCGGTAATGGTCTTCAGGGATAATGCAGCGCCGCCCCGTGTATCGGAATCGAATTTTGTCAGCACCACGCCCGTTAAACCGATTTTTTCATCAAATGTTTTTGCAATGTCAACGGCGGATTGGCCGGTCATTGCATCGGCAACCAGCAGCATTTCATCCGGCTGGGATGCATCTTTAAGCCGGGAAAGTTCAGCCATCATGGGTTCGTCAATCTGCAGGCGGCCGGTTGTGTCAATAATAATTGTGTCAATAAGATTTTGTTTTGCCCATGTCTCTGCGTTGCGGAACACTTTCACGCTGTCTGCAGCGCCTTCTTCGCGGTGTACCGGAATGCCGGTCTGGCTGCCCAGTACGGCCAGTTGTTCCATAGCGGCTGGGCGTACCAGGTCGCATGCAACTAACAGCGGCTTCCGGCCTTCTTTTTTCAGGCGGAGCGCCAGTTTAGCGGCACTGGTGGTTTTACCGGAACCCTGAAGGCCCAGCATAAGCACTTTCGATAAAACATCGGGGCCGCGCAGTTTTAATTTTTGTTCATCTGGGTCTGTCCCGCCGAGAAATGATACAAGCTTATCGTGGACAATTTTTATAAATTGCTGGCCGGGATTTACTGCACGCAGCACCTTTTCTCCCTTGGCTTCTTCTATTGTTGAATTTACAAAACGGCGCACCACCCTAAGGTTCACGTCCGCTTCCAGTAAAGCCATTTTTATAGCTTCTACTGCGTCCTCTATATTTTTTTCGCTTATTGCCGATTTTCCGGAAATAAAACGAAATGCATCGGTTACTTTTTCGGTAAGTTTATCAAACATTATTTTCCCCTTTGTTTTCATTGGCAATAATTTCCCTGGTTATTGCCGAAGGAAGGCCTTTTCGCTTTCTTGACGCTTTTTGTTTGTACATCAAAGCATCTACCTTTGCTAAAAATTTATAAATTGACTGCCCTGAGTTGGTAGTGTACACATCATAGCCGTAACTGATATACAACTGATATGGGCGTATATGTTTATTGTTTTGCACATCAATTGCAGATTGAATACGTTCCATAAGCGGCTGTATCTCATTTTCTTCTTCGGTAACAATTACAAATTCATCGCCTCCGTACCTTGCCGCAAAATCGGAATGCCTTATATTATCCCNAATAATGGTTGCAATGTCCCTAAGCGCATTATCGCCTTCAAAATGNCCCAGCGTGTCGTTTATATCCTTGAATTTATCCATGTCTATCATTACTATCGAATATTTTACCGTTGCGTTATGACGGGACAGCTTATCGATAAATTCATTAAAACTCGCCCGGTTCCCTGTTTTTGTAAGGCTGTCAATTTTTGAATCAGATTGAATAATAAAAAAGTAAAGAAAAAGAACAGCGCCTGAAAAACATGGCCAAACAAGGCTGGAACCTTCTATAAAAAAATCCAAAACCGGCCCTGCTGTTTTTATTAGCAGGAATAATATTACCATATATGCCTTTGAATGCCTGAAATATTTAAAAGAAAGCATTACATCAAACAGGGTAAGAAGAATTGAGCCATACCCCAGGTAAATTCTAAAGGTATATACATTATTTTTTACCTGCTCATAATCCATTGATGCAGTATAGTTATAAATCATAAAAACAATTACACCTACAGCATGTAAAATTAGAAAAATTATTAAAGCATTTTTTAATTTTCTTGAACGATCGGTGTTTCTATATGAAAAATAATCAATAAATACAACGCCAATATAGTTAGCGCAATTTTCTGTTATCATAAGCAGAGAGGTATTAATATAAAATAAGATTTTTATTTTTTCATCAGGAAACCCAATTAGGAAATTTCTGGTAAAATCAGTAATTACAGCAAAAATTGTCGCATATAACATAGCAATCAACAGTTTCCGCTGGAAAATATCGGTGTTGATTTTCTTACGATAATTAAAAAATATAAGCGCAATAGTAAGGCTGGAGCCAAGATAGGCGGTAATATCTGTCGTCATCCTGCATCCTCTGTTTTTCTGTCGCTCAAGCGGCGGCGTTCCAGTTTATGTTTATACATTAAATTGTCAATATGTTTCAGAAAATCGTCAATTGACTGTTTTCCATCCTGTGCAAAAATATCATATCCATAACTTATTTCAAGAACGAATGGACGAATAATATCTGCATTAAACCTGTCAACAGAGGTTTGAATATTATCCATTAATATCTTGATGCTTTTTTCTTCGTTTTTAATTACTTTTGTAATAATGAGAAATTCATCACCGCCGTAGCGGGCAATAAAATCAGAGGTTTTAAGGCATTTTTTAAAAATTGAAGCAATGTCGCATAATGCCCGGTCGCCTTCCTGGTGTCCTAAAGTATCATTGATTGCCTTAAAATGGTCCATGTCTATCATTACTATTGCCCAGAGATCATTGGTAATATGATTGGAAAGTTTAGCGGTAAATTTATTAATACTGGAACGGTTGCCAATGCCGGTAAGGGGATCAATATATTCATCTGACTGAACAATAAAAAAGTAAGCATATAACAGCGATGAAGATCCGAATGTCCATGACAGAAAAGTTGCAGGAAAAACATGATCAATAGCTGCGCTTATAAAGAAAAAAATTATTAGGAAAAAAAACATGGGAATAAACGGTTTTTTTAAAAACAAGCGGCTAATTAAAATTCCTGCCAGAAGAAACAAAATAGGGCTATAAATAATAATAATCCGCAGATTTTGCCGGTTTTCTGAATAATAATTTAATAATAATAATAATAAATCTGTCATTATAGCGGTTAGGTAAAAAACCAGCACAATGCAAAAAAGGCTGCGCTTAAAATTATCTGTATTATATTTGCGAAAATAATTTAGAAATATCAATGTTATTATTATTGAAGAACCGATAGTGGCATTTAAAGCATGGGAAAGATTATTGGTAAACATTAATAAGCCAACCCATTAATAAAATTTGACAAAAAATCATTAGGCGCTATTTCTCGGTTAAGAAGCCGATAAAGCCCAACGGATATTGGCATTTTTATTTTGTATTTTTCTGCAAGAATATTAACATATTTTGCTGCTGCCGCGCCTTCTGGCAGATAACCTATTTCTCCGATACGGGCAATAAGATCGTCAATATTATTAAATTGTTCAATTAAATTTTTCTCGATAATTTCTTTGCCAAAACGACGGTTCCTGCCATAAACAGACCGGCAGGTAACATCTAAATCGCCGATGCCGGAAATTGAACTAAAAGTTTCCGGATGCGTGGCGCCCATTGCCATGCCAAGGTTTTGTATTTCATTCAGGCCGGCGGCAAGTAAAAGAGATTCGGTGCCGTGGCCAAAAAGATTTTGAGTGTCAACAGGATTGTTTTCACCCATGGTCTTGAACGCATCAAACATTCCAAAAGCAATGGCGATGACATTTTTTGATGCGGCGGCTACCTGAACGCCGCGAACGTCAAATGAGGAAAAAACAAATAAGCTTTTATTTTTAAGCAAATCCCGGAAACGTATTGAATTTTTTGCATTTTCGCTGGCTGCAATTAAACCGGTAATTTTCCCTCTGGAAACTTCTTCGGCATGGCTTGGGCCTGCAATATACACAAGTGACTGCCGGTAAAAACCCGGAAGGTAATCTTCAAGAGTTTCTAAAATAAGACGGGGGCCTTTTTCGGAGGATAAAAAACCTTTGGTCAATACGGCAATGGCTGTTTTACCTTCGCTAATGGATGGAACAGTAAGAATTTTTTTTACTGTGTCAAGCAAATACAGCGAGGGAACGGCTAAAATAAGGTATTCCCTGTCCGAGGATGCTTCGATAATGTCAGAGACGGCCAATAAATTTTCCGGCAGCTTTACGCCGGGCAAGAAGCGGGAATTTTCATGCCGCAGATTGATATCGTCCCTGCTTTCTTCTTCAAGACACCAGAGAACAATATCATTACCTTTATCGGCAATAACTTTGGCAACTGCCGTTCCCCATGCGCCTGCTCCGATAATTGCTGTTTTTGCAGTCATATTATTTACCATTAAGCCATATTTTTTCAATAATCTCAACCGTTTTCACTGAACAAAGTGTATCTTATTATAGCGTATCATTGCTACTGAATGCAAGGTATCATTGCTACTTAACGCTGACTGAGCTGCTGCTTTGCCTATCGACAACATGCAGTAATTGATCTATAGTGAATACTATGATTAAACAGGTATTTATGCTTTTTTCTTTTGTTGTTTTTGCTTCTTGTTCCGCTCAAATAAACGGTTCTATTAAGGCAAACGGGCAGGCGGAATTGTATATTTCTGCCTCCCTGGAACCAAGAATAATAAGCCTGCTTGGACGCTTTGCTGAAGCATCCGGAACGGCGCAGCCGGAAACTTCTTTTCTTGACGGTCCTGATATTTCGGCCTCATTTGCAAAAGCCCCCGGCGTTGCTTTTGCGCTGCTGAAAAATGTATCAAAAAATGCCATTGAAGGGCCGGTAACAATTTCGCAGATACAGGATCTTCTTAAATATGAAACAAACGGAAGCGGGGTTAAGCATTTTATACATTTTGTGCAGCAAAGCCCATCCGCTCCTGGCCGCTGCTCAATAAACCTTGATTTGGAGTCAGGCCCTGAATTGCTTGCCCTTATTTCACCGGACATAAGCGATTACCTCAGCGCCCTGATGGCCCCAATTGCAACCGGTGAACGCCTAAGCAAAAGCGAATACCTGCTGCTGGTTGCATCTGTTTATGGAAAAGGCATAGCCGACGAGATAAGCAAAGCCGCTGTTAAAATTGCGGTAGATTTTCCCGGCCAGGTGCAAAGCGTCTCCAAAGGCTCTTTTTCCGGCAAAAAAGCCGAGTGCAGCATTCCTCTGCTGGAAATTTTAGTGCTGGAACAGCCTTTCAATTACGAAGCGGTATGGAAATAACAATAAACAAGACTCTGCACAGCATTCGCTGCGAACCATCTACAAGGTAACTTTTGAAGCTATAGTTAAATGTCCACGGATTTACACGGATTATCACGGATTATCACGGATTATTTTAAAATTTTAATTCTTGAGTCCCCTCCGAAAAGTCTCTTTATACTTAAAATGCTTAAGGAGCAATTTTGTAAATCCTTATATA
>WRNF01000146.1 GCA_009776715.1 Treponema sp.
GCCTTCCCAGCTTTCGGGGGCAACTTTTATCTCGTAATTGCCCATTCCTTCAAGTTGGCCGTTTGTTGTTCCGGCATTGGCTCTTCCCCATGTAATTCTTATTGTGCCAATATCCCTTACCTGGCCTAAATCGACTGCAAAAAATTTGGGGTCGGTTCCTTGATCGCCGGACAACTGATGCTGTGACAATACATAAGCAGCTTCATCGCCGTTTTCACCGTCGAACATTTTATCCGGAGTAAGGTTTTCCGCATATTGCGTTTGACCGGAGCTGTAACCTATCATGTTGTAGGCAAAATTAGGCGCCCTGGGACCTGCGGGGGGGAAGGAGGTGCGGTATATGGAGCTAACAATGGCTTCATCATCGCTAATGATTGTGTATGTCCTTGCTTTTTTGCCGTTAATATTAATGGGATTGTTTGCAATAAATTTATAACCTTCGGCTGCCGTAAGGGTAAATTCAAATTCGTATTCCTGTTGATCTTGATAATTGCCGCCGCTTAAGGTGCCGTTTACTGCCGTTAATTCTGCGGTAAAATTGTCTTCAGGCGCTGCGTAATTAGTTCCAGTATTTGTTAGAGGCGCAGGCTGCCCTGTCGCAGGTTTAGCAAGGGTAATGGTGCCTTGGGTTACTAACTCTTTTGCGCCATAATCCCTTACATAAAGGGATATGTCAAAAAGAGCGTTGCTTGGCATTGTAAAAACAAACACATTATCATTTTCCGTAACCTGAGGAACTGTTCCAGGCGGCAGCAAAACCGGCGTAAAACTCCATCGGTAGAATTCATATGCCGGGTCAATGTCCAGTGTAAGCGTAACAGTGTCTCCCGGCTCAACAGGACTTGGCGGGCTAATGGTAAAATCAACATTTTTACCATCCAATCCGTTGGGAACTACTTCCCCGTCAACGATTAAAATAACAGAACCTTTGACATAGGCTCTTCTGCTGTCGTAGGGGGTTTCATCTTTTAAGAAAAGCGCAACAGTAAGCTCGCAGCCGGGCATTATAAAAGTAAATTTATTGGCGGTTCCTGAGGGGGTTACTTCCGGAGCGACGAAACCTTCTTCAACAGAGATTTCCCATCTGTCAAGCGCATAGACCTCGTTGGTGATATTCAAAGTTAAGGTTACCGTCTGCCCTTCCCTGGCATTTTCCCGGTCAATTTCAAAACTGCCCGCGCCTGGGAAGTTAACGGCGCCCTGGTGAATGGAATATGCTTCTCCAACCACAAAATTTGCGCTTACAACGACATTTTTCTTTGGCATTGTAAATGTGTAATAATCTGTGGTAGAAACCCTTTTTGCAGTTAATCCTTCAATATTGAATGAAAAACTGCCGAGTTCTCCGCTTGTAACATGAAGGCTAATGTTGTCGCCTTCCTTTGCTTTCGCCGGCTCAATGTCAAAATCGCCGGCTCCTTGCGGTTCAATAGTGCCTTTTTTAATGGTGTAAGAAACTTCTTTAGTAGACTCAGTTTTTTTACAGGCAGAGAAGGCAAATGTTCCAAAGATCATGGCTAAAACTAGTGTTCCAACCATGAACCGTTTAATGTAAGTGATTTTCATCATACATTCCTCCGAAATTATAGATATCTTTAAAATATTTTAGCGCCGATCTATTCAAAATTACAAAATAAACCAACGCCTTTTAATATAAATATATCATAATTTTAAAATATTTCAAGTGTTTGTTATATTTTTTTTGCTTTTCCTGAAATTTATTCCAAATTCTTCGCCTCGTCCGGTTACGAAGGGAATTTTTTTTATTTTTTATGCAGGGCGGCAAAAAACGCAAATTCGGGTTGAAAAAAATTTAGAAATATGCTATATTTCACATATAGACCTGTCTGTTGTACAGGCAAAAAACTTTAAGTATCCGGAGGATATATATGAAAAAAAGAATTTATCCGGCTTTTGCCGTGATTGCAATTCTATTAACGGTGATCTTTACCGCTTGCGGCGATAATGGATCCACAAAAAAACCTGCTCCTGTATTCAATGTTTTTATTATTGAAACCGGCGGCGGGCAAGTTACCGCAACGCCGAATAAAGGCAAAGAGAATACCCTGATTACCCTTAACATTGTGTTCAATGCAGAGGAACTGGCGCTTGCTTCTTTGTCTGTTATAGACGCTGACGGTAATGACATTGAGTATAATGCAGCCGCCAGGACATTTAAAATGCCTAAATCCAATGTGTATGTTACCGCATCGTTTATAGAGAAAAAGGATCCGCATCCAATAACCGTGAATGAAGCGGAACACGGCGAAATTTTATCCAGCCATACTGAAGCGCAGGAGGGGATTGAAATTACCATCACCCTGAATGAGCAATTGGGGTATTTCTATGAAGAAGAAACCCTTGTAATACGGAAGGAAAGCGGCGGAACTGTCCAAACTACTCCAAAGGGAAGCAGCGGGCTGGTATTTACCTTTTGGATGCCCGATGAAGCTGTTACTGTAGAAGCAGTTTTTGTCAGGGATGATGCATTGCAATTTACCATTGACCGTGATACCCCGGAAGATGGAGGCCGCTTTGTCGGTCTTCCCACCAAGTCTGAATGGGAAGATACGGTTACCCTTGAACTGGAGATAGACTATGGCTACCGCTACACAACTGACAGCATTCTGGTGTACAAAACAGCCGATGCAGGCAAAACCCCGCTTGAATTAACCGCAGTAACGGGGCAGGAACTTACCTGGACCTTTGCCATGCCAATGGAACCGGTTACTGTTGTTGCGGACTGGACCAAAATTCCGGTGTTTACCATTACTGTAGACAATTCAGCCATTGACGATCCGGATGGCAGTTTAACAGTGGACAAAGACACCGCTTTTGGGGAAGAAACCATTACAATAACCCTTGATATTGACGAGATTCTGTACTTATACATGGATGACCTTTCAATAATGATAGACGGCAGCGATAAAATCCTTGATGCAACGAAAGATTCAGGCAGCCTTGAGTGGACATACACCCTGCCGCCGGAACCCGCAGAGGATACGGAAGTAAGCATAAGCGCCACAGTTACTGCCAGGCCTGCGTATGTTATTAGCACCGACACCACTCAAATGATCAGCGGAGAATTTGACATAAGCCCCTCTGACAGGGTCCTGGGCGGAACGGAAATAACCATAACGATTATCAACATTAATAAAACTCATTATGAGTTCCAGAACGATCTTAAAATATTGGTTGACAATGTTGACAAATTCAGCGAAGCAGTGCCGGTGTCCGGGGAGGATCTTTCATGGACATACACCCTGCCGCCGGAACCTGTCGATGATGTGCCTGTGGTAATAAGCGGCTCTGTTGACTTTATACCGGCCTACGATATTATCTTGCCGGTTGTCGGCACAGGCGGCAGCATAGCTGCATCGCCGCTGGTCGCCGGCACAACTACCGCGCGCCGCGGCTGGACTGTTATGATAACCATTACCCTTTCCAATGTGGAAGATTACCGTCTTAAAAACGATTTGTTCAGCGCCACTGCCGCTGTTGCAGGAGATTTATCGCCAGTGCGTGACGGCGCATTTCTTAGATGGACCTTTACCATGCCGGATGAGGATGTAACGGTTGCCGCCGAGGTAGAACCAATACCGGGCGTTACCCTGACAGTTACGCCAAATCCTGACGCAAGCTACGCCATGTCCAATGTTCTGAGCAGCTTGGGCAGCAATCAATACGATGTCCGCGAAGGCAGAACCGTAACAATCACGGTAACGCCAAAACCCGGATTTAAAGCAGTTAGCCCCACTGGCAGCGTTGTTTTTACCCCTGCGGGCGAGAATGCCTGGTCCTTCGCCATGCCGACCACACCCACTACCATCGGCGTTAGCGTTGAATCCCTGCTGGAAATTTACAAAGGCGGCGCCCGTAACGGTATATCGGTGGCCGATGTAACTGTTAACGGCATTGGCACAACATCTTTTTACCAATTTTACGATGCCGTTGAACTTAACTCCAATGATCCGGGGCATAACGGCAATTTACATTCGCTAAAAATCTCCGCCGTTCCCAATGATGCCGGAACCG
Source organism: Treponema sp. (assembly GCA_009776715.1). Next base: position 4,036 of record WRNF01000146.1, read on the forward strand.
CAGGCCGCGACAATTCCTTTATGCTTGTTTCTTCGGATGCAATTGATTTAAGCGATGTTGTCGCCCTGTCTTTCTGGGCGAAGACAGGCAGCGGGAATTTTTCAGGTGCTTATGCCGGATTTGGCACAAACGGGACAGATCAGATGGCCAGAATAGTGTATAACGGGCCTGCAAACGCACAAGGTTCTGCCCTTCCGTTTACTGCCACATGGCAGCGCTTTATCATTCCAAAACCCCTTGCCGAAATGACAGTAACAAACCCCCTTATGCTCAGGGTAACAATTCCTTTGGGGAATACACTGTACCTTGACGATATAGAATTCATTAGATCCGGCGTTAGCCTGAAAGAAATTAATGTAAGAACCGGCAGCGGTCCTTTCCAAAATTCTAATCCAACTTATGTTATCCCCGATATTCCGGCAGATTTGCCTTTCGATGCAACTGCAATTATCCTGAACCGCGGCTTTATGCTTCGCTACGAGCTTGAAGACGACAATTCCTCTTGGTATTTACATTCCGAGCCTCAGGGCAATAACTGGAAATATAACCTTAGAGAAATGATAATGCCGCAGTTAACCTATGCCCTTTCCGGCAGCGGCAACAATGGAGTAATATCGCCAACCGGCACAATTACCCCGGACGGCACCCTCGGCGGCAGCCTTAGTTTTGCGGTAAGCATGAACGGCATTACCAGCAATGTAATTGCCCTTAACTTACTAATGGGGCCGCTCCGCGATGTTACTATTCCTGCCACATCGGGCGGAACAATAACGGTTAGCCCCACCCTTGTTGGAGGGCAAATGCCCGCAGGCACACTAGTAACCGTCACAGCGCAGGCATTGACTAATTACAGTTATACAACTGGCAGCATCAATGTGTACCGGACTGCAGGAGGAACCAGCGCAACGGTTACGCTCACACCGGTCACTGCCACACAATGGACCTTTGAAATGCCGGATGAAGCGGTTACCATCACAGCGAACTTTGCGATGACTGCTACTGAATACACCATTAACTTTGATGATCTTACTATTACCGGCGGATTGAATGAAGCCGGAAACAGGGCAGCAGGGTGGTGGCTGCATCTTTTGCAAAACGGCGGCACAAGTACCGGTTTTGTAAGTAATAACGGGCAGTCGCGCAGCACCCCCAGGTCTCTTTCAATAATGGCAAATGACACTAATGCAGAAGCTGGGCTTGCCGGACAATACTTTGAGGATGCCGTTGACATGTCTAGTTTCACCGAGGTATCCTTCTGGATTCGTTACAATAATGCCGGCGGCTCTAACGATAATGTTGAATTGGAGTTCTTGCTTAACAACGGCGGCACCTATCCGGTTGCGCAAGGCACTCCCAATAGCATGACCGGCACATTCTATGCGGCAAATATTAAGACCATTGGCGGCGCAGCAGCCGGCGGCTCGACGTATGTAAATGGGACAAAGTTTAGGGTGCCTTTAGCAAACAATGTTAATACCGCATGGCTTGAAATTGTCATTGACCTTGCCGATTATAAGAGCCAGCCTGGTTTTAATGCGGCTGCGGTAAAAGGCTGGGCCTTTAGAATGCCGGACAAATCACAGGCAGCTGGAACTTATCCGCGCTTTTTAGTTGACGATATTGTGTTTAAGTAAGATAAGCAACAGGTTATAAAACCTAGTGCTGTTTCACCGTGCAGATGCC
>WRNF01000147.1 GCA_009776715.1 Treponema sp.
AGGCAGGCGCATGCCCTTGAAATGAAAGCCTTATTACGCTAACATAAAACAATGAAGACCGCTATTGTGCATTATTGGCTGGTAAACATGCGCGGAGGGGAAAAAATGCTGGAAGCGCTGCTTGAGATGTTTCCCGATGCCGATATTTTTACCCATGTGTACAATCCAAAAGCAATGTCCGCTCTTATCAACAGCCGCCGCATATTTACCTCGCGCATTAACCGCCTTCCTTTTTCAAAAAAATTGTATCAGCTCTATATGCCGCTCATGCCCAATGCGCTTATGGATTTTAATCTTCAAAAATACGATCTGGTCATTTCCAGCGAATCAGGCCCGGCTAAGGGGGTTGTTCCCAATCCCAATGCGTACCATCTGTGCTATTGCCATAGCCCCATGCGCTACCTTTGGGACATGTACCACGAATATTTCAGAAAAACAGGGCCGCTGGTTAAATTTTTTATGAAACGGATGATCCCTTCGCTTAGGATATGGGANATAACATCTGCAAACATGGTTGACCGTTTTGTTGCCAATTCCCGTTATGTTGCGCAGCGGATTTTGCGCATCTACAAGCGCGAAGCCGAGGTAGTGTACGGCCCGGCGCCCATCGAAAATTATCTTGCAACGGAAAGGAAACCCGCCGGTTATTACCTGTTTTTTGGGCAAATTACCGGCTACAAACGGGCGGACATTGCCATTGAAGCCTGTGTCAGATCGGGCAGGAAGTTGATAGTGGCCGGCGCCGGGGCGGAGGGCAAAATTAAAAAAAAACATCAAAAAACCGGCCTGCTGCATTTTACCGGAAGAGTTTCCGGCAAAGAGGCGGCAAATCTTTTTTCCGGAGCGCGGGCCCTTTTGTACCCGGGCATTGAAGACTTAGGGCTTGTGCCGATAGAAGCCAACGCGGCAGGCTGTCCGGTAATTGCCTTTCGTGAAGGAGGCGCTTTGGATACGGTTAAAGAAAACGTAACCGGCATTTTTTTTAATGAGCAAACGCCGGAATCGCTTATTGCGGCTATGGATCATTTTGAACAAATTGAAGGGCAGTTCCGGGACAGAAGCTTGTTTACAAAGCATGTGCAGCAATTTTCCAAAGCGGCTTTTATTCAGCGCATGCAAAAAGTCCTTGATGAAAGGCGGCATATATAATAAAATACGGTAATGACCCTTTCTGAATATGACTTATGGTTCCGGGCAAGGCACCGCAGAACCAGTTCGGCATTAACATCGGCTTTTTTTATCTTCTCTGATTTATTAGGCGCAATGGCATCATTCGGATGGGGCTTTTTTTTGGTAAAAATTTATGATAAAGACCTAATCGATTTTTATACATTTATTGACTATTGGTATTATCTTCCTGTTTTTATTCTGATTTTTCAAATTATGAATCTGTATCCGGGGATTTCTCTTGCTCCTGCTGAAGAACTTAGGCGTTCTTTTATTGGTTCAACCATAGCGTTTGGCTTTATAATAATGTCAAGATATATAGAGAANCATCTTTTTGACGGGGTAAGCATAGCTTTTATAATCAGCGCTGTTTTTTTAATTCCGATTTTTCTAATATTTAGGAGCATTTTTCATTGGATCCTGCATAAAACACGATTGGGAGGCATCCCTGCTGTTATATACGGATCGGGCAGCACGGCCAAGCTTGTTATTGATCGGATAAANGGCAGCAAAAGAACCGGTTATATACCAGTTCTTATTCTTGATGATGAGCCGCAAGGNATTGATNAATACNAGGAAATTCCGGTAATTCATGACATTACCCTTGGTCCGGAAATTGTTAAGCGTTATAATATTAAAATGGCAATTGTTGCAATATCCAAACATGAACCGGAAAAATTAAAACATATTTTAAATTATTCAGTATCTGCTTTCCGGTATAATGTTCTTATTCCGGATTTTTTTAACGTTACCAATATTTGGATGTCAATACGGGATTTTGACGGAGTTCTGGGTTTTGTAACCAGCCACAAATTAAAAATGCCATGGAACCTTGGAATAAAACGTTTCATGGATATTTCTTTAGTTTTAATCATTGGCTTTATTCTTACTCCTCTCTTGTTGTTTATTGCATTATTAATCAAGCTTAACTCCCCAGGGCCGGTTTTGTATAAGCATAAACGGTTGGGCAAAAACGGCAAACCTTTTAATGCGTATAAATTTCGTTCCATGGTCATAGATTCCGAGCAGAGGCTTAAAAAACTGCTTGATTCAAATCCTTCTATTAAGATAGAATGGGAAAAGAACCATAAGCTGAAAAANGATCCCAGAATTACCGGAATTGGGAAATTTTTAAGACGTACCAGTATTGATGAATACCCGCAATTCATTAATATTTTAAAAGGTGAAATGAGTCTTGTCGGCCCGCGTCCCATTACTGATGATGAAGTAATAAAATACGGCGAAGATTTCGGCAGGATTTTTTCGGCAAAACCGGGGTTAACCGGAATGTGGCAGGTATCCGGAAGGTCAGAAATTGATTATGCAGCAAGGGTCTCCTATGACACTTATTACCTGCAAAGCTGGTCAGTTTGGCTTGATATTTGGATTATATTTAAAACATTTGGCGCAGTATTGCGCAGCAAGGGGGCATATTAAATGCGAATTCCGTTCTTTTTTATTATTTTAAAAATGACATTAATTGTTCATGTTTTTGCACAAACAGAAGCAGGCACAGGCTTGCGTTCTTTTAATGAGATTTTTCCTAATCTTCAGCCCTCAGTCCGGCAGGAAATTTTTTCAGATAAAGGTTATTCCAAATCTTACAAAGGGGTTTCCTCTTCTGCATCATTGATTGGGGCTCCCAGAAATTCCAGGCTTGATCAAAGAATACTTGAACCTGTAATAAAAATAAAACCTGGTTTTTATGTTGAATCAATTGCTGTTATTCCTGCCCCATCTGGCAAATATTCTCTTCTGCATGTGTATAATGTGCTTAGAAAAGTCCGTACTTTAAAAGGGCGGCTGTACCATTCTTTTACGCGTAACGAAAGCGTTCCTCTTTTTGAAGATGTTACCAGAGTGGAGAGTGCTCACAAAAATACTCCCCTTCCGGATCCTTCTCCAGCATTAAGAATCCCAAGCTCGGAAACAATTTATTTATTGCTAAAAGATGCAAATTTTGGAAATACCTATTACAGAGGAGAATTGATTCTTGACAAGCTGGGAATGCGCTACAGCCTGACCAATTATAAAAGTTTTACTTATTTTTTAATTCCTGTAATTAAGGAAGAAAAATTTATCGCACAGTTATATTTTGAACCAATAACAGATGGTATCTTAATTTACGGATTGTCCGGAGCAGATGTTTCTGATTTTATTGCCTCAAAGGTTGACATGCCTTCCGCAGTAAGCAAGCGGCTTGCGGTAATAACATCATGGGTTTCGGACGGCATAAAAGGCAGGCTGTAGAGGCAAGCCCCCGCACCTGCCTGTCCGCACAGGCGGGCGCAGTTCATTGCCCCTGCACTGCGAACTATTTATGAGGTAACTTTTTTGGAGGTACAGTATGAAAAACAACAATTTGCCAAAACAGCAAAAACTTCAACGGCAAAAAACAGCACGGACGCTTGTTATTGCCGCCTGTTCATTACTCATTTGTAATTGCGATCTTTTTAACAAGCCGGTAGACCCGGATTACATAAAAAAAATTGACGCGGAAATCGCATACGCTAACGCGCCCTGGGTGCCGATAGAAATAGACAATGGCGGCCTGGGCACATCTGTTCCGGAACAGGGCAGCCACGCAAAAACCGTCAAATACCGCTATTCCTTTGTGCTTAGATTTCAGCCTGCGCGGGATTATCCTTTTTCGGGGTGGCAGGCTTGGCACGCCGATGAAGAACCCTTTGCGGTATGGAGGCCCGGCCAGCCGCCGTCTGAGTCTGGCGCCGATAAGGTAAGGTTTATGCCGATTAATGCAGACGGAACAGAGGTTGAAGTGTTTGTGTATGTTAAACCCTCCGCCGGGAAGCTCATTATTGGGCCTTGGGGTGCGCATATTCCCGATTTAAATGTAACGCTCGATGACGGCTTGCTCGGCACAATGTTCCCGGCGGCCATCAGCGGGGTAAAAAAAGGCTACCCTTTTAACCTGAGTTTCCGGCCCGATCCGCAGTTCCCCTTCCGCGGCTGGCAGTTGCAATTCGGCGATGATGAAGGAACCGAATCATTTTACAGTACCGCAGACGGAAAAATTATTGGGGAAGAATCTGACGGCAATGTCAGATGGATTCCCTTGAACATGACCGGCAATGAAATGAGCATAACAATAGAAAACCTGCCTTCGCATAACATTACCATTAAACCGATAGACGCGGACAGTGCCTTGACCGAAGTGCGGACGCTCTCGGATTCGCGCTGGGGTACCAGCTTTCCTGTCTCAGGAACAGTGCAGACCAGAAGGCAGGGCTTTAGTTTCAGCGTTGAATTTACCCCGTTAACCGGATGGGTTTTCAGGGGCTGGAAAGCCTACGCTTTCAGCGGCCAGAACGCCGGCAGCCTCAATCCGAATACGCTTGGAGAGGAACTGCCCGAGGAAAAAGTGAAAATAGAGCAAATCAGCGGAAAAGCTAGCATAACGGTTCTAAATGTTGACGGGCCTGTGCTGCTTGTCCCTTTGTGCGTGCAGCAGTTGCGCGTTACTTTGACCAGCCCTCCTCTGTTCTCGGCTATTTCATATCCCCGTTCACAGCAGGTACGCATTGAATTTTCCACAGCGCTTAACCCCGCCACTGCGGTTTTTGGCAAAGACAGCATACAGATTACGGACAGCAACAATGACCCGTGTTACAGTTACTTCAACGATCCTTCGTATAACGAGACAGATAATTCCATCACCCTTATCCCCAAAGCCGCGAATCTGCCGCCGGAAAACCGCGTAATAACCGTTATTGCCGGCACGGCAATAGAAAGCGAGTTTGGGGAAACCTTATCCGAGCCGGTAACAATCACTTACTCCACCAATAATGAAAAGATTGAAAAAGCGTATCAGGCAGGCAATATATGGGCGATTCATGATCCGTTAAGCGAGGACCAGTTTGGCTCTTTTGACGGGACGCAATTTTTTAACCAGCGCGAAAACTTTGACCGCGACCGGCGGCTGCGCAAAAATACAGGCGGCAGCTATGAAATAACGCTGTACTTTGGCGTTACGCGCAGCACGGAGGAAATTGTCAGCCCCAGCCTGATAACAAATTACAGCCAATATATAGAAATAGCGGAAATAAATTACGCAACGCTGTCGGGAAACGAGATAGACGGGCTGGGCAAACCCGCGGAATTTGCTCCCGGCAGCCGTACGGTGGAAATCACTGAAATGGAAAACAATGCCAACACCGCCGGCCTTTTTTACCGAAACGGAAACGCCCCCCACCCGGCTCTGGGAACTTCGTATTACAAAGCGGTGTACACATGGAATGAGCCGCCTGCGAACGGCGGAATCATACGCCTTGCCGTGCTGCCCAGATACGACGGCACAGGCCCGGAAGACCCGGACAGGGTGGAAGCAGAAAGCTGGGAAACCCTTGTTGCCGCAGGCCGCGGTTTTGTGACGGCAGTGTTTGACAACAGCCCTCCCGGCGGCGATGCCTCCATTGAGCTGGGCGGGGCGGCAAGCCTAAGCGGCAAGGTGTATAATTACAATGAAACATCCGCATTCATGAGCATCGCCGCAAATTTTGTCAATATTACTGACAACTA
>WRNF01000148.1 GCA_009776715.1 Treponema sp.
GCCATCTTGTTCTTTTAACTTAGCCATCCATGCTTTAAGAATTGACCGCGAAGCGTTAACCACGCCGCCGTTTCNGTTATGAAGCAGCAATGAGGCATCCTCTGCAGCTCCGCCCTGGGCCCCGTATCCGGGAATAAGGAAAAACAAATTTGGATACCGTTTGCGAATTTCGGCAGCTTCGCCGCGCTCGGTACATCCGACAACTGCACCGAATATTCCATAACCGTTCGCTCCGCTGTGAAGGTCGGCCATCTGCGAAAGTTTATCTCCTACTGCATGGTATAAATGTTTTCTGCTGTTGTTTTCCTGCAAACCGGATGCTAGTTCAAGGTATTCAAAATCACGCATCCCCTTGTTGCTGGTCCGCATAAGCACAAATGCTCCCTTGCCGGTTTTTTTTGCATATTCCATCCAGGGTTCGATTGAATCCATTCCCATGTACGGAGATAGGGTTACAAAATCAGCCTCAAAATCACCTGAAAAATGAGCCTTCGCATAACGAGCGGCTGTATCGGCAATATCACCGCGTTTAATGTCGGCAATAACAATGCATTTTTTTTTACGCAGAAAGCGCAGCGTTTTTGAATAAACCTTAAGCCCTGCAATTCCCATTTCCTCATAATATGCAATTTGCACCTTATAACAGGCGGCAATGTCAAAGGTGGCATCTATAACCGCTTTGTTAAATGCAAGAACAGCTTCTGCCTGCGATATATTTTTAAAAGGGCTGCGTTCTTTTAAGGGAATATATTCTGCTGCTGTGTCAAGGCCAAGGCACACATGGCCTTTTGCAGCCACTGCATCAAAAAGCCTGTCAATGGTATACATCACTGTCTCCTGAAAAAATAATGCGCCCGGCATTAACGGTCATAAGAACCTTTCCTCTTAACTCCCTGCCCAAAAAGGGGCTGCATATTCCCCGCGATTTAAATTTCTCTGGATTCACTGTCCAACGTTCGTTAGTGTCAACTATAACAATATCCGCACGCAGGTCTGCAGATATGCGGCCCCTGTCATGCAGGCGCAGAATTCTTGCCGGATTTCCGCTCATCAAAGCAGATAAGCGGTTTAGTCCCATGCTGCCGGCATTATCCGCTATATATGTTAAACTCGCCGCAAAAGCGGTTTCCAAACCGGTAAAACCCGGCGCTCCGGCAGCTTTATCGCTTTTCTTATGCGGTGCATGATCGGTGGCAATGGCATCAATTATTCCGCAGCGGGCTGCTTCGGCAAGGGCCATACGGTCAGCTTTGGTCCGCAGCGGAGGGTTCACCCTGCCAAATTTATGTTCGCCCATACGCTGCGCATCTTCTTCTGTTGCGCCAATATGATGAGGNGTCGCCTCNCAGCTTAGAGANAATCCATTATTGGAAGGTAATTTTTGTTTTGCACTGCGAATAATTTCTATAGTTTCTTTTGCTGAAACATGGGCAATATGAATGCGGCAGCCGGCTTTTTTGCCTGTTTCAATTGCCCGCAGGACAGCAATGTGTTCCTGCCCAGCAAAATCGCAATGGCATGAAACAGGAATATCAAGCCGTTTCGCCTCCTGCATTGCTGCAAGAAACAATTGTTCGCTGGCAATATCCTTTCCGTCTTCGGAAATCATAAGCGGCAGCCTTAATCCGCCTGTTCCGTGAAGGGAAATAAGGTCTGTAATACCGGAAAGCATCTTGCCTTCCATGTTTTTGGTTAATGATAATACTGGATACAAATTTATGAGGCCAAGGGAATCAGAGCGGGCTTTTATAGCGGCGGCTTTTTCAGCTGTATCAATTACCGGAACTGTGTTAGCCATGCAGACAAGTGTAGTGTATCCTCCGGCAGCAGCGGCAAGAGAAGCAGATTCTATGGTTTCCGCCGGAAATGGCACATCCGGCAGAGAATTATTTTGAGGAACCGTGTCGCGAAAATGAGCGTGAAGGTCAATGAAAGCAGGCATTAATACCGCAGAGGGACTAAATTCCTGACCGTTAACTGTTATGCTTCCTGCGGGAATTGTTTCATTACCGGAAATAATTTCTTTTATTATTCCGTTTTCAATTATTATGCTTCCGAAAACATCAATGCTTTCATCAATAATCCGGAAATCCTTAAATATAATCCGATTCATTAATAATCCTTCATTAATAATCCTTCATCAATAATTCTTCATCAATATACTTATTGAAATTTTTCAAATTTCTCCTTATTTAGCCCTAAATTCCTGCGCCGATTGTATTTCATCGCAGTATTCGCAACGATATGTCTGCTGTGCTGCATTAACAAGATGAAATACATGTTTGATATATTTTTCTGTGGAACTTATGCATCTGGGGTTTTTGCAGATAAGAACGTTCTCTACTTTATCCGGTAACTGGAGTTTTATTTTTCTTGAAACATCCTGTTTTTCAATAATATTCACAGTAATATTTGGATCAATAAGGCCAAGAATATTAAAATTAATTTGAATATTATTGCCAATTTTAATTATGTCTTTTTTTCCCATCAATTTAGAATTTGCATTGATAACAAATGCAACAGTGCAATCAGATTTATCAAGGCCAAGCCAGTTAAAAATACGAATTCCCTGTCCTGCCCTGATATGATCAATGACAATTCCTCTGCTAATTCTGTCAATATTTAACATTACACCACTCCCAATACAGACGATAACAATGCCATGCGCACATACATGCCGTACTCTACCTGTTTAAAATACAATGCCCTGGGATCATTGTCTATTTCTATGGCAATTTCATTAACACGGGGCAGTGGATGAAGGACAATAAGATTTTGTTTTCCCAGCCCCATTTTTTCTTTATTTAAAACAAAGGTATCTTTCAGGCGAATATAATCTTCCTCGTTAAAAAACCGTTCTCTCTGCACACGTGTCATATATAACACATCAAGCAAGGGCATAACCTCTTCAAGGCTGCGGGTTTCTGCATATTCGATTTTATGTTGCTGTAAATAATGAATAATGTATTCCGGAACAATTAACTCTTCCGGTGATATAAAAATTATTTTAATCTTTTTATACCGTGCAATTGCTTTTGCAAGAGAATGTACGGTACGGCCAAATTTCAGGTCGCCGCAAAAACCAATGGTTAAATCTTCAATATCTCCCCTTTCCCGTTTGATGGTAAGCAAATCGGTAAGAGTCTGAGTTGGATGATGATGCCCTCCGTCACCGGCATTAATAACAGGCACCGATGAATATTGTTTTGCAAGAAAGGCCGATCCTTCTTTGGGATTACGCATAACGATTACATCGGCATAACATGCAACCGTTCTGATTGTGTCGGCAAGGCTTTCGCCCTTTGCTGCGGAACTGGAACCAGGTTCCGCAAAACCAATGCAACTGCCTCCCAGCCGCATCATTGCAGATTCAAAACTAAGCCGTGTTCTGGTACTGGGTTCAAAAAAAAGCGCTGCAAGAATTTTCCCGCGGCAACTGTCTCTTAGGTAATGCTCATCTTGCTCAATTTTTTCGGCAAGGGTAAACAAACTGCTCATTTCTTCCAGGCTTAAATTTCGCGGTTCAATAAGGGAGCGTCCCTTTAGCATTTTATCCTTCCTCTATTTCACAAAAACAGAATGATCTTCCGTATGGTATTTGCCATCGCTAAGACGCTGGGCTTTTCCATTTTTCCAGAGCGTGGCAACACCTACTTTAGATTCGTTTTCTTCATACCCCGTTATGTATACATCGCCTTTTGACACATAAACAGAGAAAGCCAATGCGTTATGTGTGCCATCGCTAAGGCGCTGGGCAGTTCCATTTTTCCAGAGCATGGCAACATCAATGTTTGAATCATTTCTTTCCCATCCTGCTGCATATACATCACTGCCGGACACAAAAAGAGTTTCGGCACGCGCAAAGTTAGTACTATCGCTAAGGCGCTGGGCTTCTCCATTTTTCCAGAGTATGGCGGTATCTATGTTCGATGCATTTCCTTCCCATCCTGCTGCATAGACATCACTTCCGGATACGTACACAGAGTAAACAAAAGCATCGACAGAGCCGTCGCTAAGGCGTTGGGCTTCTCCATTTTTCCAAAGCGTGGCAATAGCTACATCATCTGCGTCTCTTTCCCAACCCACTGCATATACATCGCCTTCGGATACAAAAACAGATCGGGCAACAGCATCGGAAGAGCCGTCGCTTAAATTCTGGACAGCGCCGTTTTTCCAAAGTTTAGCAACAGATCTAATTGTTGTTCTTCTTTCCCATTCCCACCCGGCAACATATACATCGCCGTCTGACACATAAACAGAATTCGCATAAGCATCATTTGTACCATTGCTAAGACGCTGGGCAATTCCGTTTTTCCAGAGCATGGCAATATCTGTTAATGGCGTATTTTTTCCAAACCCCGCAACATATACATCGTTTTCGTATACATAAACAGATTTTGCACACGCATAGTTGGCGCCGTTTTTAAGGCGCTGTGCATTCCCATTATTCCAGAGCATGGCAAGCTCATACCAAATATTCAGGGGTTCCAAAACTTTCCCGTTCCTTTCAGACCACACTACATATACATTGCTGCCGTCAAATTTTGAACATGAAACTAAGACAAAAACAAGCAGCATTGCATTAACAGCCCAGCCCCGCATAGGCAATTTCACCGATTTTCTCATTATTTCTCCTAGGAGTTTGTCGGACTTTGTCAAATTCAATGCAAAAAATCGTGCAAAAACACGATTTTTACCGCTCAAACTCCGTAAGTAGCCCCGTTTATTGGAGAATTTGCGGCTATTAGCCGGCGGTTATTTACCGCAAAATTCCACAAGTCCGACAGGCTCCTAGTATAATCTTATCTTTATATATAAAATAAAGCAATAGATACTGGTCAAAATCCAGCAATTCAAAATTTAACTTTATTTCATATTTTTACCGCCTGCCTGCTGTTTGAATTACTGTCCAGACAATTTACCGCATTGACATGTGGATATTTATCTGGTATAATAAATCACTGCATTAAATTATTGAATAAAATATGGATAAAATAACTTCTGAACAACGCAGTAAGAATATGTCGCAGATAAGAAGCTGTAATACCTCCATTGAGCTTGTATTACGCAAAGCTTTATGGCATGAAGGAATCCGCTACCGAAAAAACCTTAAAACATTGCCCGGAAAGCCTGATATTGCCATAACAAAATATAAAATTGCAATTTTTTGTGACGGCGAGTTATGGCATGGGAAAAATTGGGAAACAAAGATAATGTCTTTTCAAACAAACCGTGATTATTGGATTGCAAAAATTGAAAAAAATATGGCAAGGGATTTTAAAAATGAAAGAAAACTGGAAAACATGGGATGGCATGTGATCCGTTATTGGGGCTGGAAAACATGGGATGGCATGTGATCCGTTATTGGGGGAATGACATTAAAAATAATTTACTGGATTGTGTTAATGAAATAAAGGAAATGATCTATGAAATTAAAAATGGAATATATAATGTAAATTATGTTATGGAAGATTTATTGTGATTTTGAATGCTCTGATGACTGAAGGGCTAAAATTTCCCATTCATTGTTTTTATCAATAAGGGCGGCCTCGCATTCGTCCAGTTTTTGTTTAACAAATTTCGCTTTTATGCCGTCTGAATACACTTGAGGATTGGCCAATTCCAATTCCAGCGAGGATTTTTCCTTTTCCAGTTTTTCTATGGCGGCCAGCAGTTCTGCTTCCCGCCTCTCC
>WRNF01000149.1 GCA_009776715.1 Treponema sp.
GGATGCTGCTTTTAGAGAAAATAACGCGAATTATACTTTTCGGAGGGGACTCAAGAATTAAAATTTAAAAATAATCCGTGATAATCCGTGTAAATCCGTGGCCTTTTAAGTACATCTTCAAAAGTTACCTTGTAGATGGTTCGCTGTGGGGACTTGTCTAATTACTTTCATTTTTTTAAAAATTTCCCTTATTCTTTATTTTTAATAGCCGATACAGATAAAGAGGAGCAATGTATGGATTTTCTTAAATGCAGGGAAATTTTGCTTAAAGAAAGTGAACTTGTGCAAAAAATCTCTTGTCTGCAAAAATTAATTTGGNAAGCGGTGTCAAACCGGGACTGGACCGATTTTGAAGCGCATTTTTTGGCTTTAAACCGGATGGGAGATGCATTTTCNNTTATGGAAGATGAACGGAAGAAGCTTTTCCACTACAATCAAGGCGAATTGAATGATTCTTCCGGTTTTTATGCGTGGATTGCCCGTTTTCCCCATGAGCAGCGCAGCGAATTGGCGGAAATTTTCAGGAATTTAAAACTGGAAACCTTGAAGCTAAAGATTTCCAATGAAACAATGCTCAAATATATTGCAGAATCACGCGCTGCAATAGCTGGTTTTTTTGAAATTGCCTTTCCGGACAGGGGCGGAAAGATTTATACGCCGTACGGCAAACCGGTTTCCCATGACATGCGAAGCATGGTATTGAACCGGATCTTTTAGGAGGGCAAAATGACATCTACTTTTTTAGGGCTTGAAATTGGCAAACGGGGCGTTCAGGCGCATCAACAGGCATTGTATGTTACCGGGCATAATCTGGACAATGTTTCCACAAAAGGATATTCGCGGCAGCGCATTGAAATGAATGCGTTTGAGCCAATTTACCTCCCTGGGCTGACCCGCGAGGAAACTCCCGGTCAAATTGGGCAAGGGGTGGCGGTCGAACGCATTGAACGGCTGCGCGATCAACTGCTGGACAGGCGGATAGCAGCGCAGGCATCCAACGAAGGGTACTGGGCAGCCCGCGATCCCTATATCCGCATGATGGAAAATTTATACATGGAACCCGGGCAAAATTCAATCCGCTCCAAAATGGATGAATTTTGGGACGCATGGCAGGAACTGTCAATGTATCCCGCAGATGCCGCTCCCCGCACTGCCGTTGTTGAACGGGGCAAAACCCTTATTGACGGTATCCATAACCGGTATACCGGCCTTAGAATGCTGCAGGAACAGGCAGACGGCGACATTCAGCTCACTGTCGAAAGGGTAAACGAGTTGAGCCGTCAAATTGCAGCGCTTAACGGCGACATACAACGTGTAAAAGCAATGGGAGACATGCCCAATGATCTAATGGACCGCCGCGATCTGTTAGTCGATAAACTTTCATCAATAATAGACATAAGCACTGACAACCGGGATCCGGATGAATTTATGGTGCATACATCGGGTTATGTGCTTGTGCAGGGGCAGATTGGCCGCCAGTTTGAATTCCGCAAAGGCATAGACAGCGAAGGCTTTGCTCACATTTTCTGGCAAGATACCGGCGGAGAAATGCGTTTTCAGCAAGGCAGCCTGGGCGCCCTGCTTGAATTGCGGGATGAAACAATTAACAATGAAATTCAAATTTTAGACAACATGACAATGAATTTTGTTGATCTGGTAAACGAGATACACCGCGGCGGTTACGGGCTAAACAGGGAAACCGGGCTTAATTTCTTTTCAGAGTATCCCTTTGTTACCAATGTAAACGGAAACTATGACCGGTCCGGAGACGGCGTATATGATTCCAGTTTTATTTACCGGATAAACGGACAGAATGTGCTCGAAGGGCAGGCACAGACCGGGCTTCAGGGAACTATCATTCTTTCCGGCGCAAACGGCGATATTCGGGTGCCGTATTATGACACCGATACCGTCATTGACGTTATCAACAGAATTAACAGTGCCGGGGCCGAGGTGGTAGCCCGCCTGAACCGTGACGGAAGGCTCTCCTTAAAAGGAACAACGGCTGAACCGGTAAACGGCATACATGAAAACCCTGATTTTGTTATTCGTCATGTCGAAGACACCGGGCATTTTTTAACCGGTTATGCCGGCCTTTTAAACGGAAACGAAGGGGGCAGCTATGACTGGGGCAGCGCCAATGCCGTAACAAACCTTCGTGACGGAGCGGAATATTCCGTAGCCCCCATTGCCCATCCTTCAGGCTGGATAGAGGTAAATCCAGCGGTGGCAAAAGATCCAATGTCTGTCGCAGCCGGCTTTGGTTTTAACGGCAATCCTGCGAATCCGGGCAATGGGGATGCGGCGGCGGCAATAGCGTCAATCAGGAACAATCCTGTAATGGTCGGCCAGCACGCCACATTTGACGACTATTTTGCCGATTCTGTCGGACGCATGGGTCTGTTAGGCGAACAAAGCGAACGGTCTCTTGCGACAGAGAACCTTATTATGAAACAGTTAAATGACATGCGCCAGTCAATTTCCGGCGTAAACATAGACGAAGAGCTGGCAAACATGATTCGTTACCAGCAAGGGTATAACGCCTCCGCCCGTTTTGTATCAACGGTTAATTCCATGCTGGATGTGTTAATGAGATTAGGATTAAGTTCATAAGGAGAAATGACATGCAAAGAATTTCATCAGATATGCCCAATACCGATGTTCAGTTTTACATGAGGCGGCAGGAAGGCAGCCTTTCAAAACTTCAGTCGCAGCTTGCCTCGCAGAGCAGAATTCAGGAACTGCGGGACGATCCCTTGGCAGCTTCCCATGCAGTGCGTTATGAATCATATCTTGCGCGTCTTGAACGTTTTGAAAAAAACACCCAATACGCAAAAAATCATTATGATGTAATGTACTCATATATGAACGAGGCTATCAATATAATGCAGAGGGTACGCGAACTTGCAGTGCAAGGGGGAAACGGCACCTATACCGCAGAAGATCAAAAATTAATGGGAATGGAAGTAAATGAGCTTATTAAAGAACTTGTTGCCCTTTCCAATACTGTAGGTCCGGACGGGAAACAGGTTTTTGCCGGAGATAAAGCATTTACCGAACCCTTCCGCATTGTTGACGGTTCCATTCCAGGCGGCGGGGAAAACATGATTGTAAGGGTGGAATACCGCGGTGCAGGGCCGTCAAGAAGAACCGAAATCAGCGACAATACATATACCGATCTTGACCTCGGCGGCGGGGAAGCTTTCTGGGCGGAAAAAATGCAGATTACGTCTAACGTAAATGCGGCAAATTACCGTGTTAACAGCGCGGGTTCTTTTTTTATAGACGGAAATGAAATACTGGTTGCAGTTGGAGACACTTTGCCTGCAATCGTGGCTAAAATAAACGATTCGCCGGCGCCGGTAAAGGCATACATCGATCCAGAAACCAGAGGCTTAGCATTGGAAGGCACAAACCCTCATCTTATCCGTGCCGAAGACGGCGTGCCGCAAGGCGGCGTGCCGCAGGGCGGCGTTGAGGGGCCGACGGTGTTAAAAGATTTGGGGATAATCCGCGGCAACATGGAGAATAACGCTCCCAATTGGGACAGCACCCGTTCTCTGGTTTCCGGCGGGTCTATGTTTGACATGGCCATACGCCTTAGGGATGCCCTTTACCGCGGCGATTACGATTTTATTGGCAGCCAGGGAATTGCCGGCATCGACCTTTCCATTAGCAACATCAGCACCCGCATTGCCGACATTGGCAGCCGTCAGGAAAGGGTAGAAACGGTGTGGCAGCGGCTTAACCGGGAAATCCCCGATGTTCAGGCAAGCATTGTCCGCGAAACGTCTGTTAATATGGCAGATGCTGCCACCGACCTGAAAATGCTGGATTTTGCCCACAAAGCCGGGCTTCAGACAGCCGCCCGGATACTGCCGGTATCNCTGCTTGACTTCTTACGGTAATTAGAACCGCAGTTTACGTTAACAGGCTGTTCTAAAGCTGNAAAAGGTTTTCGGAGTTATTAACGCTTTCTTAGGAGAAAAAATTGAAAATTCCAACCAAGGCTTACGGTCTTATTGACATTGATGAACGTCAAAAAATTGTTTTTCCGGAAGGCCTCTTTGGTTTTGAATCATTTAAAGATTATATGTTGCTTGATGCTGAACGGCAGCCATTTTACTGGCTTCAGTCAATGGATGCGGAGCAGATAGCATTTGTCCTGGTAAATCCGTTTTTATTCAGGTCCGACTATGAGGTTAATATCCATAATGACGATCTTGCAGACATTGAAATTCATTCACCTGAAAAAGCCCTGATATTTTCAATTGTTACCATTCCTCCGGACGGCAGTCCCATGACTGCCAATTTGCAGGGGCCCTTGATTATTAACCGTGACAATCGATTGGGCAAACAGGCAGTTCTGGCAGACACCCGATGGAGAACCAAACATGACATAATGGCTGAATTGGCTGCAACAGGAAATCCATAATGTTAATACTGTCCAGAAAAATCAATGAAAAAATAATGATAGGGGATGATGTCTCTATTACTATTATTGAAATCCGCAGCGACCAGGTACGTATAGGGGTTGATGCTCCCAAAAAAGTAAAAGTGTTCCGCCAGGAAGTATTTGACGCCATTAAAGAAGAAAATAAAGCCGCTGCCGAATCCATGCCTGTATTGCCCATTGTAGATTTTGGCAATGCCATGCACCAAAACACCATCAATAAAATATTGTAGCAATGAAATACCCCTCCGCAAGCACTAAACTTGACCCACAAATAACGAATTGATGCTATAATCCCCGGAAGAACCAAATTTCTGGGAGGGAAAATGGAAAACGGGATGGGATTAGGCATGAGCGAAGAATTTGCGACACTGGATTTTAACTCAAGCCGTCTTGAAAAACGGTTTATCAGGACTATGGAAACATTAGCCGGACAGCCGGATAAATCAATATGGTTTTGCAGCAAGAACAGAGCCGAAGCCAAAGCGGCATACCGTCTGTTAAGCAATGACAAATTAGATCGGGAAGAGATTCTTAGAGCGCATCAGGAATCGACGGTTGGGCGCATGATCCAGTCTGAGCGAACTATTCTGGCGGTACAGGATACTACCAGTCTTAACTACAACACGCAAACGAAGATGGAGGGGATAGGGTATATTAGTGACAAAACGTTAGGGGTAAATATCCATAGCTGCCTTGCGGTTACCGTTGACGGCTTGGTTCTGGGAGTATTAGCCCAGTCATCGTATAACCGCGAACAGCCCAAAGATACGGCGCGGACGCATGACAGTAAGAAGGTGCGGGAATTGGAGGAGAAAGAAAGTTTCCGCTGGGTTCAAACCCTTGGGGAAAGTACGATTGACGTACCTGAAACCGTCCATGTCGTAACCGTATGTGACCGGGAGGGAGATATGTACGAGTTGTTTGATAAAGCAGACAGTGAAGGCCAAGCGTTCCTGATACGGATAGTTCAGAACCGAAAAACGGTAGAAAACGGGAAAATACTGGACGAAATCAGGGAAAAACCCTGTATGGGTAAGATACAAACAACGATTCCGCGTGATTCCCGCAGGGGGATTAAGGAACGCGAGGCGGTATTACAGATACGGTACTGCAGCTTTGCCATACAGCGGCCGCAAATCCTCAACAAGGTTAAACACCTGAAAGCCGCGCAGAAGGTTAATGTTGTCTATGTCCTTGAAGAGCAGCAGGAGGAAGCAATAGAACCTGTTGAATGG
>WRNF01000150.1 GCA_009776715.1 Treponema sp.
TTTATTACACCGCAAGCCTTCGCTACGGCATTCCCACGGAATTGGCCGGAGCGCGCGATGAAGGTTTAGGGGTATTTGCAGAAACTTTTGACGCTGACGGCAATTTAATTAAAGACGCAAAGTTAGTTTCCGGCAGAACGTATACCAGGCGCATAACCTTATCCAGTTCCCGCGACCGCACCTTTGTCGCCCTTCGCGCGCCTGTTCCCTCCGGCGCAGAAATAATTGACGCCGCGTTTGTTACCAGTTCCACTGCCGTAACTTCTACTCTTTCCGAAGATGAAGAAATTTACCGTCCAGCTCCGCTGCGTTTAATAATGGATGATGCAATAGACTTCCATTGGGATTTATTTAAGGCAGGCAGGCAGCAGGTGGAATTCCGTTTTCGCGCAGTAATGCCCGGCATATACCCAACGCCGCCCACTGCTGCCGAATGTATGTATGAAGGGGAAATTTTTGGCAGATCCGCAGGAGAATTGGTTAGAATACAATGACAGACAATAATCTGCGCCGGGGAATTCAGGCCTATCAGGCGCAAAACAAACAAGACGGCCTTTTAAAGAAAAGCATCGATGAACCGCAGGACAGCAAGATCAGGCGGATTGCAAAATTTCTTATTCTTATTGGCCCAGATAATGCCTCGAAAATCATGGCCATGCTCGACCCGCAGCAGATTGAAGAAATTTCCCGCGAGATAACCTCTGTCCGCGGCGTTAGCAATGAAGAGGCAGACTTAATTCTTCAGGAATTTAAAACGCTGTTTAGCGGCTCTTACCCTTTTTTAAAAACCAGTACCGGCGGGCTTGATGCGGCCCGATCGATTCTGCATACCGCTTACGGCAGCGAAAAAGGCGAGGCCTTGCTTAACAGGGCTGTTCCCGAATCTAAAGCAAATATGTTTGCTTTTTTGGAAGATTTTAACGCAATGCAGATACATACGCTGTTAGACGAAGAAAGCCCTCCAACAGCGGCTTTAATCCTTGCGCGCCTTCAGCCAAAGACCGCAGCGGAGGTTATAAAACAGTATCCTCCTGAAATAAAAAAAGAAATTTTAAAACGAATTGCCCGTAAATCACAGGTGCTTCCGGAAGTACTGGAACGTGTTGCCGTGGTGCTAAGGGAAAAGGCCCGCGCTTTCTGGTCGGTAAACCAATTGCAGGATGAAACGAAGGCAATTGACGGAATGAAGGCACTTACCGCTATTTTAAAACATGGCGATTATTCTTTTGGCGATCGCATAATTACTGACCTTGAAAAAGACAGCCCCGATATTGGCAAAAAAATGAAGGATAGTTATTATTCTTTGGATGATGTTTTGTATGTTTTGGANCGTGTTTTGGCAGAAAAATTAAAAACAATGTCCGATAAAGATATTGCTGTTTTATTAAAAGGCAGAAGCGGAGAATTTTGNCAAAAGATTTTATCAAATGTTTCTTCNGGGCGCAGAAAATTAATACGCGAAGAATTTGAAATNATCGGCACTGTTCCAAAACGGGATTGCATNGAAGCGGCAAATGAATTTCTTGAGTGGTTCAGGCAGGAACGCGAAGANGGAAATTTAATACTAACAAATGATGAGGATTGGGTATGAAAGACACAGGATTTGAAATTATCNGCACCATAGACCTTCCAGAGTTAAATGCAACTGGAATTTGGGCAAANCATAAAAAATGCGGAACAGAAGTTTTTCATGTGTTAAACGATGACAGTGAAAATCTTTTTGCTTTTGCATTTGCAACCGAACCGCAGGACAGTACCGGGGCAGCGCATATTCTGGAACATTCTGTGTTATGCGGTTCAAAAAATTATCCGCTAAAAGATGCGTTTATAGTTCTTGCGCAGGGCAGCCTGCAAACATTTCTTAACGCATGGACTTTTCCCGATAAAACAGTGTACCCTGCAAGCTCGGTAAACGAACAGGATTACTTTAACCTAATGTCGGTATACGGCGATGCGGTTTTTCGGCCTCTCCTTGCAGAATGGACTTTTTTGCAGGAAGGGCACCGCCATGAATTTGATAAAGAAAGCGGACGGCTTTCCATTAATGGCGTTGTATACAATGAAATGAAGGGAGCTTATTCATCGCTTGATGCTTATGCGCAACTGTGGTCAATAAAATCGGTGCTGCCGGATACGCCGTACAGCCTGGAATCCGGCGGGGACCCGGAGCAAATCACNGAGTTAAGCTGGCAAGGCTTAAAAGATTTTCACAACANCCGTTATTCCCCTGCGAACTGCAGGATTTTTCTTGCAGGCAATATCCCCACGGAAAAACAGCTTGCTTTTCTTAACGAAAAATTTTTCCAGGGCATGGATGCAGGGACTGCCTCATCATTTATTCCCAAACAGCAGCGCTGGGCTGCACCGAAAGAATTTAAGGTGCCCTGCCCCGCGGGAGGCGATACAAAGCCAACGGCCTTTTTATCATGGCTTTGCACCGATGCCTGCGATACCAATGAAAATATTGCCCTTTTGGTGTTAATTGAAATTCTTCTGGGGCATGATGGGTCTCCCTTAACAAAAACATTGCTTGAATCAGGATTGGGCGAAGACATAAGCCCCGTATCCGGTTTTGAAAATGAATTAGGCGAGACGGTTTTTACTATTGGGCTGCGCGGCCTGGCCACAGCAGAGGATGAAGACGGCAAAAAAACGGAATTCCTTATATTGGAAACCTTGCAGCAGCTTGCTGCAGAAGGCATTCCGGAAGAAGAAATTGAAGCTGCAATGCTGTTAATGGAGTTTTCACAAAAAGAAATTAAACGGTCCGGCGGGCCTTATTCGCTGGTGTGGATGCGGCGATCCCTGCGGGCGTGGCTGCATGGCAGCAATCCNTGGGAGAGCCTGNTGTTGTCGCCTGCAATAAACAAGATACGGCAAAACCTTGCAGAAAACAGCCGGTATTTTGAATCGCTGATTCAAAAATATCTTTTGGACAATCCTCACCGGGCATTTGTTTTGGTTCAGCCCAAGGAAGATTTTCTGGGCAATAAACAAAAAGAGCTTGATGAAACCCTTGCAAAAACAGAACAGGGCCTAAGTAAGGACGAAAAAAAAGCCATTGAAGAAAAATCAAATCTTCTTGAAGAAATTCAAAGCAAAAGTTACACTCCCGAAGAATTAACCGTTATTCCGCATCTGTCGCCTAACAGCCTTTCTCCGATTCCGGAAATTATTCCGCGGCAGCATGAAGACCTTCAGGGAATTCCTGCCTTGTGCCATAATTTATACACAAACGGCATTAGCTATATCGATCTGTCTTTTCCTTTGGATTTATTGCCTGCGCAGGATTATCTGTGGCTTTCGTTTTTTGCACGTGCCGTAATATCGGTAGGGCTTCCTGGAATGGATTATGCCGAAGTTTCCAGCTTAATGGCCAGAACCGTCGGAGGGTTTAATGCCATTTTGCACACCGGTTCCGCAGCATATCCGAACAATTCGCCTTTAATGCACACCCCCTCCGGCGAATTTGATCTTGCCGGGCGCGATTGGATTATGTACCGCATCAAGTGCCTGGATGAAAAAGCGGAACCGGCGCTTAACCTTGCCCTGCGCCTTATCGGTGAAGCTGATTTTAGCGATCTGAGGCGCTTAAAAGATTTGGTAATGGAAATGAAAAATGAATTGCGCTCCGGCTTTTCCAATTTAGGCCATCTGTACGCATCTGCAAGGGCCGCCCGTTTTATGTCGCCTTCCACTAAAACCGGAGAAACATGGAACGGAATAAGCCAGCTTATTTTTGCGCATCAGCTTGCCGAAATGGATATGGCGGAAATCAGCGCTAAACTTGTAAAGCTAAGGGATGCCATTGCCGGGAACGGTTTATTCGTCAATCTTGCCGGATCGGATATTGCGCTTAACGCAGCATCAAAATTGATAGGACAGCAATTTTCACGATTTGGTTCCCCCCGGGCAAGAGCCGCCGATAGTACAGGCGTTTTACATCCGCCTGAAACACAGGCATCTCCGGAAGTTTTTGCCTCTCCTTCCTTGCAGGTAGGTTTTGCCGCAATGACCCTGACTGCCGCAGCTTTTGACACGCATGACCAGGCTGCTGAATCTGTGTTAATGCATTATCTTAACACCGGCGCGTTATGGGAAGATATTCGCATGAAGGGCGGCGCTTACGGAGCTTCTGCGAACAGCGATAACCTTGAACGCTGTTTTTCCCTTTCCACATACCGCGACCCCAGCCCCTTACGTTCTCTGGATTCATTTAGTTCCATTTTAAAAGACTATGCGGTTAAAACAATAGAAAAGGATGAACTGGAAAAAACAATTATCGGCGCTTACTCGCGGGAAACCCGTCCCCGCACTCCGTCAGAAAAATCTGCAAGCGACTTTTTGCGTTATGTCTCTTTCATTGACAATGAATGCCGGCAGCGAAAACTGGAACGGATTATTGGCATGGGTAAAAATGACATCTCTGCTGCGCTGAATAAACTGGCATCGCAGGCAGCTTCCGGCAGGGTAATAATCACCGGAATGAAAGATGCAGAACAGGCCGCAGCAGCGCTTGGAACGCAGGTTCAGGAGCTGCCGGTGTAGCGGGAAGGGGGAAAAATAATATTTAAAACTTTATACCTCCGTGCTTCTGGGAGAAACCTTTTTCTACAAACACCAAAGGCAAAAAGTTGTTGTGAAAAACCGTATCTTTTACATAGGAGTTTGTCGGACTTTGTCCATTTTGATAAAAAAAATGCGAAAAAACATCGTTT
Source organism: Treponema sp. (assembly GCA_009776715.1). The sequence goes on from WRNF01000150.1 coordinate 4,719, forward strand.
TTGAGCATTTTTTACTCTGCAAACTCCGTAAGGAGCCCCAAAACCAATGATTTTTACAGATACTCTCTGTAAAAATCTACAAGTCCGACAGGCTCCAAAACTCTATTGACAATAAAGACTCATACATATACGCTTAAAATGTGGAAATAAATGAATTGTTGCGGCTTGATGGAATAACAAAAAGTTTCGGTCAGGTTAGCGTCCTTTCAGGGCTGAATCTTTCTGTCGGGCATGGTGAATTTATTACCTTATTAGGACCATCCGGCTGCGGAAAGACAACAATTTTACGGATAATCGCAGGGCTGGAAACAGCGGACTCAGGCAGTGTTTTTATGGATGGGGTAAATGTAGATATGCTTCCTCCGGAAAAACGGGGCGTAAATATGGTGTTTCAGAATTACGCTCTTTTTCCTCATATGAACGTCGAACAGAATATTGCTTACAGCCTTAAACTTCAGCATAAATCAAAAACAGAAATACGAAAAGCAGTTACAGAATCCTTGGCTTTGGTTCAGCTTGAAGGTTTTGAAAAACGGCGGCCGCATCAGCTTTCCGGCGGCCAGCGGCAGCGGGTAGCGGTTGCAAGGGCATTAATCAACAAGCCCAAGGCGCTGCTGTTGGATGAACCCTTGGGCGCTCTGGATTTGCAATTGAGGAGGCAGCTCCAAATAGAACTTAAGCGCATACAAAAACAACTGGGCATTTCCTTTGTGTACATAACCCACGATCAGGAGGAAGCCCTTGCAATGTCAGACAGGGTTGCCGTTATACGCAACGGAATTTTTGAACAGGTTGGTACGGCAGCCAATGTGTACAATGCTCCTGGAACGGCGTTTGTGGCTAAATTTGTCGGAAATGCGAACCTTATTCCTTGCCATGAAAATCAATACCTTGCGGTGCGTGAAGAAAATATCATTCTTACTCCGGCCAAAGACGGAGGGGATGGCCTTC
>WRNF01000151.1 GCA_009776715.1 Treponema sp.
AAAAAAACTCTTTCGCCAATAAAAGCCATCGCAGGGAAATTTATTTTTTCAAGTCCGGGAAGATAAATAAAAGAATAGTCTCCCAAAATTTTTATTGCTGTCCCGCTTACTTCTCTGAGTGAAGCGAAATTCCTGAATGTGGAATTACTCCAAAGACTTTCTGCTGCTGTGGCAGTAGAACTATCCGGCAGAACAAGCCTTACCACCCTGTTTTTGCCCGCACTGCTTGTGCCGGGGTCAAAGATTTCCATTCCGGTACAGCCTGAAAGGTCCAGGTCGACAAACCTGCCTGTCTCTGCAAGGACGGTTAATAGCGCCGGCCAGTCGCTGTCAAGGTTTACATTTACCTTTACCGGAATTGGCTCTTCTGCGGTATTTACGGCGCAAGAATTCAAATAAGCAGCCAACAGATCAATGCTTTCAATCATATAGGCCCATGTTGCCGTAAGTGTAATGCCCGCGTTTCCATATGCAATTGCCAAGGATACATCCGCCACGGCAAGCTCTGCCCCTGCCGCATATACGCCTGCAATGGCGCCTTCACCGGAAAGTTCCCAGCCGGCAAAAGAATAGCCGGGGAAAGTATAAGTATTGGATGGCATGGTTATGCTGGTCCCGTAAGCCGCCGTAACCGGGCTTGACGGGCCGCTGCCTGTCCCCCCGCCGCCGGAGTAGCTGATGCTCAAGATGTTCGCGTTCCATTTTGCATAGGCGATGCGGTCAGCGGTAACCGGAACATTAAAATTAAAATACATGGTATATTCCGCATCGGCATACCAGTTGTCAAAAGCATATCCCTCCCTTACCGGGTTGGCGGGCATGTCGATGGAAGCGCCCCATGCGATTGCCTGCGGGTCAATGACAGTGCCGCCGTTGCTGAAAAAGGTAACGGTAAAAACGCCGGAAGGGTTCTCGTCCCATTTGGCATGCAAAGTAATATCGGCGCTAACCGTATCAACATCAAAATCCCATTTGTTTTCAAATGCCGCCTCCCTGTACCATCCGTCAAGAGTATGGCCGGGTTTTGCCGTGCTTACCGGCTCAATTTTATCGCCGGGTTTTAGGGTCTGGCTGGGAACATCGCTTCCCCCGTTGGCATTAAAGACAACGGTGCAAACGCCTGGCTCGCTTGGCGGCTTGTACTGCTCAAGGTCTCCTGCGATACTGCATGACAAATGAAAAAAGAACAATGAAAAAAGAATAATGAAAAGAATTGTTGTCCGCAAATTTCCTGCTGAAAACCCGATAATGTTTCTAAGTCCGTTTTGTTTGCTGTTCGCTATTCTGTCTTTTTTCATATCTTACTCCTCATTCTTAATTGCTAATTGCTAATTGTTATTTGCTCATTTGAATCTATACGCGTAGCCCACCGAGACCTTGTTCCCTATATCCTTAAAATTAGTCTGCAAGGTATATGAGACATTAATGATGTTTAAAATGGTAAGNCCTGTGCTCACAATGGCGGCAAAGCTGTTGTTAACAAAACTGTCATTGGAAGAGCGTAACGCAAACCGTAAATATCCGCCTCCGGCGCCGATGTACCAGCCGAATTTTTCCGCAAAAGGCACAAAGAAAGCGTAATGGGCATAAGGGTATATGGAATTGTATCTAAGGCCCTCTACCCCGCTTGCCAATCCCAGGTCAAAACCGAGTTCTAAAAACGAGTAGTTAAAGGGCGCTATGGTGCCGCGTACCGTGCCGATGAACCAGGGGGCGGAAAANGCGGTGCCAGCCGATATGCCGACAGTCCAAAGCCGTGCATTTTTNGCGCTGCTTGCAGATGCCTGCTGCGGGGCATTTGACGGATTAGCCGGCCATGCCGGAGTGGCTGTTACCTCTCCGCCGGGAGGCGCACCTAAATATGCTGTGCCGAAAAATTGGTTGTATACGGCTGGAATTTGCTTTCTGCCGGAAACCAGAGAAACATCAGCGCCGGTACGGTTAAACAATTCTTTCACCTCAAGGCCGGGCGTGCGAATATTATTTAATAATTGGCCGGTAAATAAGCCGTTCCGGCCTTCTCCGTCCTCCGCCGTTTGCCCCGCGCTGGTGGCGTATACTATTATGCTGTCTGCGGGCTGCTGGTTTACCACCACGAGGCCGCGGCTCCTGTTTCCTCCGCTCCTGCTCCAACTGAAAGGGTTGTCGCGGCAGGCATCCAGCACCACAATGTTCAGGCTGTTTCCTGCCTTATTCAGATCGTCCAGCACTGCCTGCATCCAGACAGCCCGTTGCTGAAGATAGGATTCGCGGGGAATATCTGCGTCTACCGGCACAAGATAATTTTCCCCGCCGGACTGTACACCGTGCCCTGCGTAAAAGAAAAAGCCATAAGCATTTTTTGTGCTGCTCAGTTTTTCCTTAAAACGGGTAATTGCGTTTTCCATAAGGTCAAGTCCGGCATCAATGAGCATTTCCACATCAAAACCCAGTTCGCCTAACGCTANGCTCATGTCATGGGCATCGTTCACCGGGTTGGCAAGTTTTGTAAGACTGCTGACATAATTTCCATTGCCAATAACGAGGGCNTACTTCTGCGGATCGCCTTCTTGAGCGAAAAGCTTTGCTGCAATCAATGCAAGCATGGCGATTAAGGTAAAAAATTTATTCATAGCGAGAACTCCTTCTTATTAGGGGTTAGGGGACAGGGGTTAGGGGTTAGGGTTTTTGTTCGAGATTTATAGGTATTTACAAGATATTCTGCGTGGGCACGACAAGTGCGGACAAAAAGGCATCTTGTCGCAAGAACAGAGAAACTTCGGACAAAAACCCTATTCCCTATTCCCCATTCCCCATTCCCTGTATTTTCTGGCGCCCGCTGCAATGGATAAATCCCTTGCGCCGCTTTTGGCATACAGTGAATTTTTTCTGGGCTACAGCGTGGCAGCTTATTGATCCACACCCTTCGGGTGCTGGTAGTGGATGGGCAAATTTTTTTTAGCGTGAATTCATGTGTGTGTGTGCAGATTCCGTGCCAAGTGAAGCGGTTTTTGGGAAAAATCGTAATCTTTTTCAATTCGGCTTATCTGCCGGAATCTTTGCATCATAGTTAAATTTTGCAGTTTTTTGCGGAAAATGTCAAGGGGGTGCGTTGCTTTTTTTCAATGAAATTAATTTTTTTTCTTTAAAAACAAGATAAATTCGCTAAATTTTCTCCAAAATTATAACCCAACTCCGTATGTATCCCAAAAATCGCTATGTAGAAGTTAGAGACAAGCCGCCGCGCCGCATTCGCAGCGAACCAACTCCTTGGTAACTTTTGAAGTTATAGTTAAAAGGCCACGGATTTACACGGATTATCACGGATTATTTTAAATTTTAATTCTTGAGTCCCCTCCGAAAAGTATAATTCGCGTTATTTTCTCTAAAAGCAGCATCCGTAAGTCCTTGCTATGTAAGGATTTACAAAATTGCTCATTAAGCATTTTAAGCAAAAAGAGACTTTTCGGAGGGGACTCATTCTTAAAATCTGTGTAAATCCTTTTAATCCGTGAAAATCCGTGGCTATTGTATATATGCCTTAGCGAGATGCCAAATGAAGTTATAGACAAGACAAATTTACTGTAAAACCAGAAAAATACATACCCTTCTATATTATGTACCAAATAGAAAACCAGTGGCATACAGTTCCTGCCAATACCAATCCGTGCCAAATTGCATGATTGTATTTAAGGGTTTTTTTCCGGTACCAGAAAGTTCCTGCGGTATACGCAATTCCGCCGGCAAAAAGTAAAATAATGCTATGGGAAGAAATAGAGCGAAACAAAGGAACGCTGCCAACAACAATTGCCCATCCCATCAGAATAAAAGCGGCCATTTCAATTTTTTTTAATGCTTTACTGTCCAGTATATTTAGAATAATGCCAAGAAGGGCCATAATCCATTCCAATAAAAAAATACCCCATCCCCAGAGTCCCCCCAGTCCGATTAAACAAAAGGGAGTATAGGTTCCTGCAATAAAAATAAAGATTACCGAATGATCCAATTTGCGCAGTATCGGTTTTACGCTTTTGTGTTGAACTGCATGGTATAAGGTTGATATTAAAAACATTCCAATCATAGTAGCAGAAAACAAAATAGCGGCTATATTATCCAGAGTGCTGGTCTTCTGCCCCCCAAAAATTCCGGTTGTTTTCAGATTCAGCAGCACTAAACCTGCAATTGCTCCCAGGGTTCCAATGCCATGCAATACGGTATTGGCAATTTCTTCGCCAGTGGAATAGAAAGGCAGAACCGCGGCTATGGGAGGCTTTTTTATTGAACTCATAATGTATTGAGACCCCGGTAATGTCCTGCGGTTGCAAGGGCTCAAAAGAAGGAATCAGAAAGAAGTGTGTCAGAAAGAAGGTGTCAGAAAGAAGGTGTCAATGGGTAGTTGTTTAGTAACTTAAAAAACATCAAAGCATGATCATTTAAATATTGTCCTTGTAAAACACAGCAAAAATTGCTAATGTTAAAAACAACGCATGAAAAACATTCCCGAACTCTTTGGAGACATGGTCTTTAATGACTCTGTCATGAAACTGCGGCTGCCGCAGAATATTTACCTCGCGATTAAAAAAACAATGGCGCAGGGAACTCATCTGGAACTGGATGTTGCAAATGCAACGGCTAATGCCATGAAAGACTGGGCGATTGAAAAAGGGGCAAACCATTATACGCATTGGTTTCAGCCAATGACAGGCATTACTGCGGAAAAGCACATCAGCTTTATTTCCCCTGCTCCGAGCGGAAAGGCAATAATGGAATTTTCCGGCAGGGAGCTTATTTGCGGGGAACTGGATGCCTCAAGTCTGCCTTCCGGCGGCCTAAGGGCGACCTTTGAAGCAAGAGGCTACACTGTTTGGGATATTAGCTCTTATGCTTTTATTAAAAACAATACCCTGTATATTCCCACTGCCTTTTGCTCATACAGCGGGGATGCACTTGACAAAAAAACCCCCCTGCTTCGGTCCATGGAAGCCCTAAACAAACAGGTTATGCGCATACTAAGACTGTTCGGCAATACAGCAATTAAATGCGCAATTCCAATGGCAGGGCCGGAGCAGGAATACTTTCTTATTAGCAATGAGTTGTTTTTAAAACGTCCGGATTTAGTGTATACCGGCAGAACTTTGTTTGGCTGCCAGCCGCCCAAAGGCCAGGAACTTGACGATCATTATTTTGGCAGCATTAAACCAAAAGTATTTGCATTTATGGCAGAGCTTGAAGAAGAACTCTGGAAACTAGGCGTATATGCGAAGATCAAACATAACGAAACTGCCCCGGCACAGCATGAATTTGCTCCTGTGTATACAACAGTAAACATAGCCACAGACCATAATCAACTGACAATGGAATTAATGAAAAGCATTGCAAACCGTCACGGCCTTGCCTGCCTTCTGCACGAGAAACCTTTTGCAGGCATAAGCGGAAGCGGTAAACACAATAACTGGTCCATAAGCAGCGATACCGGCCTTAGCTTTTTTGAACCGGGCGATACGCCGCATGAAAATGCGCAATTTTTATTATTTTTGATTGCGGTTATTAAGGCAGTGGATGAATATCAAACTCTTGTCAGAGCATCGGTAGCAAGCGCAGGCAACGATCACCGACTGGGCGCCAGCGAAGCCCCTCCTGCCGTTATT